>NZ_VXCZ01000009.1:0-232971 GCF_052850795.1 Pseudomonas sp. 910_23
AACTAAAAAACCATCGCTCATGTCCTGAGTGCAAACGCCCTGCGTTTCTATGCAATGACCTTACGCATGGCTATTATGCGTGCCTCATTGTGAGGCGATATTTGCATGCTGATGTTGTTGAAACTACTGAAAGACGGTCGATTCCATTCTGGAGAAGCGCTTGGCGCCGCCCTGGGCGTCAGTCGCAGCGCTGTGTGGAAGCAGCTTCAGCATCTTGAGGCAGAGTTAGGGCTGCCCATTCATAAGGTCCGAGGTCGTGGGTATCAATTGGCTGCGCCGTTGGTGTTCTTGAGTGCAGAGCAAATTTCCCTGAATGCGGCCTCTTTAACCTGGCCAGTTCATATTTTCGATTCCATCGACTCCACTAACGCCGAAGCTTTGCGTCTCGTTGACTCAGGGTGCGCAGCCCCCTTTGTCGTACTGTCGGAGCAGCAGACGGCTGGTAGGGGAAGGCGTGGTCGAAAATGGGTCAGTCCGTTTGCGCAAAATGTCTACTACAGCCTCGTGCTGCGCATTGAAGGTGGTCTGCGACAGTTGGAGGGGTTGAGTCTCGTAGTTGGCTTAGCCGTTATGCAGGCGTTGCGTGAGACCGGTGTACAGGGCGCGGCTTTGAAATGGCCAAACGACGTCTTGGTCGGGAGCAAGAAAATTTCTGGCATCTTGCTGGAGCTGGTGGGGGATCCTGCGGATATCTGTCACGTTGTCCTAGGGATAGGCATCAATGTGAATATGCAGAAAGCCGATGATGTGGATCAGCAATGGACTTCAATTCAGCTCGAGACCGGTTCTGCTATTGATCGCAACCAATTGGTGGCGCGTCTGGGGATGCAGTTGCAAGGCTATCTGGATCGACATAAGACTGCCGGTTTTGCCGGGCTGCAAGATGAGTGGGAGCGGCATCACTTGTGGCAGGGCAAGCCTGTGTCTCTCGTTGCTGGTGTTACCCAGATTGATGGGGTGGTGTTGGGCGTGGATCATCAGGGCGCGTTGCGCTTGAATGTCGATGGCGTCGAGAAAATATACAGCGGTGGTGAGTTAAGCCTGAGGTTGCGTGATGATTCTTGAGCTCGACTGTGGGAACAGCTTCATAAAGTGGCGCGTGCTTGAGGCGAGTGATGCAAGTGTCTCCGCCGAAGGCGTGGTGGGTTCGGATGATGCGTTGATTGAGAGCCTGATAGCGCTTCCTGGCCTTCTGCTCACGCGTTGTCGGTTAGTGAGTGTTCGAGCGCTTGAGGAAACCGACAAGCTGGTAGCGGCGTTGGTGAAGGCATTTGGCGTTACCGTTTCCTGTGCGGGTTCCGCGCGACAAATGGCCGGTGTGCACAATGGCTACGAAGAGTTCGAGCGGCTTGGGCTGGATCGTTGGTTGGCGATGCTGGGTGCATATAAGTTAGCGTCCGGCGCATGCGTAGTGCTCGATTTTGGTACGGCGGCGACCGCAGACTTTATTGATGTTGATGGTGAGCACTTGGGTGGGTTTATTTGCCCGGGCTTGCCACTTATGCGCAATCAGTTGCGAACCCATACGCGCAAGATACGTTATGACGATGCCGCGGCTGAGAGAGCTCTTGAGCGTCTCTCTCCTGGGCGGACGACCGTAGAGGCTGTCGAGCGCGGTTGTACGCTTATGCTAAGAGGGTTCGTGTTGACCCAGCTTGAATTGGCGAGAAGCTATTGGGGCGAGGATTTCACTGTCTTCCTGACGGGGGGGGATGCCGACCTGGTCAGGGATGCTGCACCTCAGGCTTGTTTGGTCCCGGACCTTGTGTTTGTTGGTTTGGCAATGGCGTGTCCTTTGTCTTGAGGTGATTATGCGCTGGCTGTTTTTGCTTTTACTTGTCCTCAATGTTTTCTACTACGTCTGGCATCAGCAAGAAGCTCCATTGCGTGCCAAGGACGTCACACCATTGAGTCTCTATCGTGGAACGCAGCAAGATATTCGGCTCCTGAGTGAGTCTGCCGACACGGTGGCGCGGCGTGATCGAGCAAGGGGGGCTGATGCACAAAGCACCTGTCTGTACATTGGTGGTTTCTCGGATCGTCACCAGTCGCTCTCTCTCGAGCAGCGGCTGACAAGCTTGGACATAAGGGTCAGGCTTCAATTGTTGAGCGCGCCTGAAGCCTCGGGTTACTGGTTGCGAGTAGCCCCTGAGAGTAGGCGCTTGGCTGACGATCTGCCCTTTGAAAGCCTTGCTAATGAATTCAATGAGTTAAAACATAAAATAATGCTGTGCGAAGGCATTGCAACTCTCGAATAGTTTGCATAGAATGGCGCCCGCTTCGCAGTGAAGACCTTTAAGGGCTTCAAGGTGAAACGAAGGTCAAAGCAGCTAACCTCATATTTTTAATGAGAAAATGCTTGACAGAAGGCCGGCGTGATGTAGAATGCCGGCTCGCTTAGGAGGGGTTCCCGAGCGGCCAAAGGGATCAGACTGTAAATCTGACGTCTACGACTTCGAAGGTTCGAATCCTTCCCCCTCCACCATTTTTAGCGTGAGCTGCAAGCTCCGCGGGTATAGTTTAGTGGTAGAACCTCAGCCTTCCAAGCTGATGATGCGGGTTCGATTCCCGCTACCCGCTCCAAGTTTGCAGGTTGTGCAAGGTGTTTTGCTCTTGTAGCTCAGTTGGTAGAGCACACCCTTGGTAAGGGTGAGGTCAGCGGTTCAAATCCGCTCAAGAGCTCCATATAACAAGGCAGATATGAAAATATCTGCCTTTGTTTTAACAGCTGCCTCGGCTTGTATCGTGTTATGTCTGGCTGTGATTGTCAGGTGATTTCAAGTCTGTTGGGGTTGGTTGTTGTAAAGTCTTTTTCAGGCCTGCATAATGGTCGGCCTGATTTTGTTTTAGGTCAGTAGCTCAATTGGCAGAGCGACGGTCTCCAAAACCGTAGGTTGGGGGTTCGATTCCCTCCTGACCTGCCAGATTCACGTGGTGTGTCTGGCTTTCTTTTCACAGGATCTTCATAGATGACTCCTAAGGCTGAAGCTCAAAGCTCTCGTTTCGATCTGTTCAAGTGGCTCGCTGTAGTTGCCTTGGTGGTCGTAGGCGTTGTTGGCAATCAGTACTATTCTGCTTCGCCGATCCTGTACCGTGTCCTCGCATTGCTCGCCCTCGCTGCTGTAGCTGCCTTTGTAGGCCTGCAGACTGCTAAAGGCAAGTCTTTCGCGGTCCTGGTAAAGGAAGCTCGCACCGAAATTCGTAAAGTCGTTTGGCCGACTCGCCAAGAAACCACGCAGACCACATTGATTGTTGTGGCTGTTGTTCTGGTTATGGCGTTGCTGTTGTGGGGGCTCGATTCCCTGCTCGGCTGGCTTGTTTCCTTGATTGTTGGCTAAGGGTGTCCCGTGGCTAAGCGTTGGTACGTTGTGCATGCTTACTCGGGTTACGAGAAGCATGTTATGCGCTCTTTGCTGGAGCGCGTAAAGCTGGCAGGCATGGAAGATGGCTTCGGCGAAATTCTGGTTCCCACTGAAGAAGTGGTTGAAATGCGGAATGGCCAGAAGCGCAAGAGTGAGCGCAAGTTCTTCCCTGGCTACGTGCTGGTACAGATGGACATGAACGAAGGTACTTGGCACTTGGTCAAGGATACTCCTCGTGTCATGGGTTTCATTGGCGGTACTGCTGATAAGCCTGCTCCGATCACTGACAAGGAGGCAGAAGCAATTCTGCGTCGTGTTGCTGACGGTAGCGACAAGCCCAAGCCGAAGACATTGTTCGAGCCGGGTGAGGTTGTTCGTGTTACAGATGGTCCTTTCGCTGATTTCAATGGCACCGTCGAAGAAGTTAACTACGAAAAGAGCCGGATCCAAGTGGCAGTGCTCATTTTCGGTCGCTCTACTCCGGTAGAGTTGGAGTTCAGCCAGGTCGAGAAGGTCTAGCTGAAAAAGCATCCCAACCCCGCAGCCTTAGGCTGTGGGGTTTTGTCGTCACTGGGATAAACGCGCAAGTAACCGGGGAGCCTTTCTAGGCGTTTGAACCCGTAATTGGAGTGCCTCATGGCCAAGAAGATTACCGCTTACATCAAGCTGCAAGTGAAGGCCGCTCAGGCCAACCCTAGCCCACCCGTCGGTCCAGCTCTGGGTCAGCACGGCGTGAACATCATGGAATTCTGCAAGGCCTTCAACGCCCGTACTCAGGGTCTTGAGCCAGGTCTGCCGACTCCAGTGATCATCACTGTATACAGCGACCGTAGCTTTACTTTCGAAACCAAGTCGACCCCGGCTTCGGTTTTGTTGAAGAAAGCTGCTGGTCTGACTAGCGGTTCCGCTCGTCCGAACACCGTTAAGGTTGGCACCGTAACTCGTGCTCAGCTGGAAGAAATCGCGAAAACCAAAAACGCGGATCTGACTGCAGCTGATATGGATGCAGCCGTGCGTACCATCGCCGGTTCTGCTCGTAGCATGGGCCTTAACGTGGAGGGTGTGTAATGGCTAAGCTGACCAAGCGCCAAAAGGCTATCGCCGGCAAAATCGAAGCAGGCAAGTCCTACAACTTCGTAGACGCTGCTGCTCTGCTGACCGAGCTGTCGACTGTCAAGTTCAGCGAGTCTGTTGACGTTGCTGTGAACCTGGGTGTTGACCCGCGTAAATCCGACCAGGTCGTTCGTAGCGCTACTGTGCTGCCACACGGTACTGGCAAGACTGTACGTGTTGCTGTCTTCACTCAGGGCCCGGCGGCTGAAGCTGCTCTGGCTGCCGGCGCTGATCGCGTTGGTATGGACGATCTGGCTGCCGAAATGAAAGGCGGCGATCTGAACTATGACGTCGTTATTGCTTCCCCGGATGCAATGCGCGTTGTAGGTCAGTTGGGTCAGATCCTGGGTCCACGTGGCCTGATGCCTAACCCTAAAGTCGGCACCGTAACGCCAGACGTAGCTACCGCGGTTAAAAACGCCAAGGCTGGTCAGGTTCGTTATCGCACCGACAAAAACGGCATCATTCACACCTCCGTTGGCAAGGTTGGCTTCGACGCCGTCAAGCTGAAGGAAAACGTTGAAGCCCTGATCGCTGATCTGAAGCGTATCAAGCCAGCTTCCTCGAAAGGCATCTACGTCAAGCGCGTTACCCTGAGCACCACTATGGGCCCAGGTCTGGTCATCGACCAAGGCTCGCTGGACGTATAAGACACAAATTGGCGCAAGCGATTGCGCCAATTGAAAGATTGGGGTCCCTGCCTGGCGGGGGCTATCCAAGACCGTAGGCGACGCAAGTCTTAAACCAACAAGCCTACGCAGATGGTGCTCCCGGTTCCTTACCGAATCAGACACCAAAACGACATCCGGCCTCGGCCAGATGAAACGGTAACAAGCAGGAGTTAAACCCGTGGCAATTAATCTCGAAGACAAGAAGGCCATCGTCGCTGAAGTCAACGAGGCTGCCAAAGCTGCTCTGTCCGCTGTCGTGGCTGATGCCCGTGGTGTGACAGTAGGCGCTATGACCGGACTCCGTAAAGAGGCTCGTGAAGCTGGCGTATACGTACGTGTTGTACGTAACACCCTGCTCAAGCGCGCTGTTGCTGACACTGAATACAGTGTTCTCAACGACGTGTTCACTGGCCCGACTCTGATCGCGTTCTCCAAGGACCATCCAGGCGCTGCTGCCCGTTTGTTCAAAGAGTTCGCCAAGAGTCAGGATAAGTTCGAGATCAAGGCAGCTGCGTTCGAGGGCAAGTTCCTCGCAGCTAACCAAATCGACGTACTGGCAACACTGCCGACCCGCGACGAAGCCATTTCGCAGCTGATGAGCGTGATTCAAGGCGCTACCAGCAAGCTGGCTCGTACTCTGGCTGCAGTTCGCGAGCAAAAAGAAGCTGCCGCAGCCTAAGGCTGAGCAACTTCTCTCGCGTATTTTTGTTTATTTCGATGGCCGCGTAGGCCGTCCCCCAATTCAGGAAATACAGCAATGTCTATCTCCCAAGACGATATCCTCAACGCCGTAGCTGAAATGTCGGTTCTGCAGGTTGTTGAGCTGATCAAAGCTTTCGAAGAAAAATTCGGCGTTTCCGCTGCCGCTGCTTCCGCTGGCCCAGCTGCTGCTGCTGCCGTTGTTGAAGAGCAAACCGAATTCAACGTCATGCTGACCGAAGCTGGCGAGAAGAAAGTAAACGTGATCAAGGCAGTACGTGAACTGACCGGTCTGGGCCTGAAAGAAGCCAAGGCTGTAGTTGACGGCGCTCCTGCCATGGTTCTGGAAGCTGTTGCCAAAGACGCAGCTGACAAAGCCAAAGCTACTCTGGAAGAAGCAGGCGCTAAAGTCGAGCTGAAGTAAGCATCGACCTTGCGTCTCCAGCCCAAGCGTTAAGCTGAAGGCTGATGGCTGGTGGCTCTTGCCACCGGCCTTTTTCCGTTCTTGGCTGTCGACTCGGTCGCCGCCATTAACGCGCTGTAGCCACCCGAAGCGGTGGTGCAAACCATGGGGTTTGCAAGATTTTCTGGCTGCTCCCGTCGGAGGGGCCAAACAAGCAGGTGACCAAGCTGGGGAACGCTGATGGCTTACTCATATACTGAGAAAAAACGTATCCGCAAGGACTTTAGCAAGTTGCCGGACGTCATGGATGTCCCGTACCTTCTGGCTATCCAGCTGGATTCGTATCGTGAATTCTTGCAGGCGGGAGCGACCAAAGATCAGTTCCGCGACGTGGGCCTGCATGCGGCCTTCAAATCCGTTTTCCCGATCATCAGCTACTCCGGCAATGCTGCGCTGGAGTACGTCGGTTATCGCCTGGGCGAACCGGCATTTGATGTCAAAGAATGCGTGTTGCGTGGCGTTACGTACGCCGTACCTTTGCGGGTAAAAGTCCGTCTGATCATTTTCGACAAAGAATCGTCGAACAAAGCGATCAAGGACATCAAAGAGCAAGAAGTCTACATGGGCGAAATCCCATTGATGACTGAAAACGGTACCTTCGTTATCAACGGTACCGAGCGTGTAATCGTTTCCCAGCTGCACCGTTCCCCGGGCGTGTTCTTCGACCACGACCGCGGCAAGACGCACAGCTCCGGCAAACTCCTGTACTCCGCGCGGATCATTCCGTACCGCGGTTCGTGGTTGGACTTCGAGTTCGACCCGAAAGACTGCGTGTTCGTGCGTATCGACCGTCGTCGCAAGCTGCCGGCCTCGGTACTGCTGCGCGCGCTCGGCTATACTACTGAGCAAGTGCTGGACGCTTTCTATACCACCAACGTATTCAGCCTGAAGGATGAAACCCTCAAGCTGGAGCTGATCGCTTCGCGTCTGCGTGGTGAAATTGCTGTCCTGGACATCCAGGATGAGAAAGGCAAGGTCATCGTTGAGGCTGGCCGTCGTATCACTGCGCGCCACATCAACCAGATCGAAAAGGCTGGTATCAAAGAGCTGGAAGTGCCTCTGGACTACGTTCTGGGTCGCACGACCGCCAAGGTCATCGTTCACCCGGCTACAGGCGAAATCCTGGCTGAGTGCAATACCGAGCTGAACACCGAGATCCTGGCGAAAATCGCCAAGGCCCAGGTTGTTCGCATCGAGACCCTGTACACCAACGACATCGACTGCGGTCCGTTCATCTCCGACACTCTGAAGATCGACTCCACCAGCAACCAATTGGAAGCGCTGGTCGAGATCTATCGCATGATGCGTCCTGGTGAGCCACCAACCAAAGACGCTGCCGAAACCCTGTTCAACAACCTGTTCTTCAGCCCTGAGCGCTATGACCTGTCTGCGGTCGGCCGGATGAAGTTCAACCGTCGTATCGGTCGTACCGAGATCGAAGGTTCGGGCGTGCTGTGCAAGGAAGACATCGTCGCGGTACTGAAGACGCTGGTCGACATCCGTAACGGCAAAGGCATCGTCGATGACATCGACCACCTGGGTAACCGTCGTGTTCGCTGCGTAGGCGAAATGGCCGAGAACCAGTTCCGCGTTGGCCTGGTGCGTGTTGAGCGTGCGGTCAAAGAGCGTCTGTCGATGGCTGAAAGCGAAGGCCTGATGCCGCAAGACCTGATCAACGCCAAGCCAGTGGCTGCGGCGGTGAAAGAGTTCTTCGGTTCCAGCCAGCTTTCCCAGTTCATGGACCAGAACAACCCGCTGTCCGAGATCACCCACAAGCGCCGTGTATCCGCACTGGGCCCGGGCGGTCTGACCCGTGAGCGTGCTGGCTTCGAAGTTCGTGACGTACACCCGACGCACTACGGTCGTGTTTGCCCGATCGAAACGCCGGAAGGTCCGAACATCGGTCTGATCAACTCCCTGGCCGCTTATGCGCGTACCAACCAGTATGGCTTCCTCGAGAGCCCGTACCGTGTGGTGAAAGACGCTCTGGTCACCGACGAGATCGTGTTCCTGTCCGCCATCGAAGAAGCTGATCACGTGATCGCTCAGGCTTCGGCCACGATGAACGACAAGAAAGTCCTGATCGACGAGCTGGTAGCTGTTCGTCACTTGAACGAGTTCACCGTCAAGGCGCCGGAAGACGTCACCTTGATGGACGTTTCTCCGAAGCAGGTAGTTTCGGTTGCAGCGTCGCTGATCCCGTTCCTGGAGCACGATGACGCCAACCGTGCATTGATGGGTTCCAACATGCAGCGTCAAGCTGTACCGACCCTGCGTGCTGACAAGCCGCTGGTAGGTACCGGCATGGAGCGTAACGTAGCCCGTGACTCCGGCGTTTGCGTCGTGGCTCGTCGTGGCGGCGTTATCGACTCTGTTGATGCCAGCCGTATCGTGGTTCGTGTTGCCGATGACGAAGTAGAAACTGGCGAAGCCGGTGTCGACATCTACAACCTGACCAAATACACCCGCTCGAACCAGAACACCTGCATCAACCAGCGTCCGCTGGTGAGCAAGGGTGATCGCGTTCAGCGTAGCGACATCATGGCCGATGGCCCGTCCACCGATATGGGTGAACTGGCTCTGGGTCAGAACATGCGCATCGCGTTCATGGCATGGAACGGCTTCAACTTCGAAGACTCCATCTGCCTGTCCGAGCGTGTGGTTCAAGAAGACCGCTTCACCACGATCCACATCCAGGAACTGACCTGTGTGGCACGTGACACCAAGCTTGGGCCTGAGGAAATCACTGCAGACATCCCGAACGTGGGTGAAGCTGCACTGAACAAGCTGGACGAAGCCGGTATCGTTTACGTAGGTGCTGAAGTTGGCGCAGGCGACATCCTGGTGGGTAAGGTCACTCCGAAAGGCGAGACCCAACTGACTCCGGAAGAGAAGCTGCTGCGTGCCATCTTCGGTGAAAAAGCCAGCGACGTTAAAGACACCTCCCTGCGTGTACCTACCGGTACCAAAGGTACTGTCATCGACGTACAAGTCTTCACCCGTGACGGCGTTGAGCGTGATGCTCGTGCACTGTCCATCGAGAAGACCCAGCTCGACGAGATCCGCAAGGATCTGAACGAAGAGTTCCGTATCGTTGAAGGCGCGACCTTCGAACGTCTGCGCTCCGCTCTGGTAGGCCACAAGGCCGAAGGCGGCGCAGGTCTGAAGAAAGGTCAGGACATCACCGACGAAATTCTCGACGGTCTTGAGCACGGCCAGTGGTTCAAACTGCGCATGGCTGAAGACGCTCTGAACGAGCAGCTCGAGAAGGCCCAGGCCTACATCGTTGATCGCCGCCGTCTGCTGGACGACAAGTTCGAAGACAAGAAGCGCAAACTGCAGCAGGGCGATGACCTGGCTCCAGGCGTGCTGAAAATCGTCAAGGTTTACCTGGCAATCCGTCGCCGCATCCAGCCGGGCGACAAGATGGCCGGTCGTCACGGTAACAAAGGTGTGGTCTCCGTGATCATGCCGGTTGAAGACATGCCGCACGATGCCAATGGCACCCCGGTCGACGTCGTCCTCAACCCGTTGGGCGTACCTTCGCGTATGAACGTTGGTCAGATCCTTGAAACCCACCTGGGCCTCGCGGCCAAAGGTCTGGGCGAGAAGATCAACCGTATGATCGAAGAGCAGCGCAAGGTCGCAGACCTGCGCAAGTTCCTGCACGAGATCTACAACGAGATCGGCGGTCGCAACGAAGAGCTGGATACCTTCTCCGACCAGGAAATCCTGGATCTGGCGAAGAACCTGCGCGGCGGCGTTCCAATGGCTACCCCGGTGTTCGACGGTGCCAAGGAAAGCGAAATCAAGGCCATGCTGAAACTGGCAGACCTGCCGGAAAGCGGCCAGATGCAGCTGTTCGACGGTCGTACCGGCAACAAGTTCGAGCGCCCGGTTACTGTTGGCTACATGTACATGCTGAAGCTGAACCACTTGGTAGACGACAAGATGCACGCTCGTTCTACTGGTTCGTACAGCCTGGTTACCCAGCAGCCGCTGGGTGGTAAGGCTCAGTTCGGTGGTCAGCGTTTCGGGGAGATGGAGGTCTGGGCACTGGAAGCATACGGTGCTGCATACACTCTGCAAGAAATGCTCACAGTGAAGTCGGACGATGTGAACGGTCGTACCAAGATGTACAAAAACATCGTGGACGGCGATCACCGTATGGAGCCGGGCATGCCCGAGTCCTTCAACGTGTTGATCAAAGAAATTCGTTCCCTCGGCATCGATATCGATCTGGAAACCGAATAACACGTGACGCGAATCGAGAGCGTGGCCGTTTGGTCCGCTCTCTGCTCCGCCAGGAGGAAAGGCCTTGAAAGACCTACTGAATTTGCTGAAAAACCAGGGTCAAGTCGAAGAGTTCGACGCCATCCGTATTGGATTGGCATCGCCTGAGATGATCCGTTCGTGGTCGTTCGGTGAAGTTAAAAAGCCGGAAACCATCAACTACCGTACGTTCAAACCTGAGCGTGACGGCCTGTTCTGCGCCAAGATCTTTGGCCCGGTAAAGGATTACGAGTGCCTGTGCGGTAAGTACAAGCGCTTGAAGCACCGTGGTGTGATCTGCGAGAAGTGCGGCGTTGAAGTCGCACTGGCCAAGGTTCGTCGTGAGCGTATGGCGCACATCGAACTGGCTTCGCCGGTTGCCCACATCTGGTTCCTGAAATCGCTGCCGTCCCGTATCGGCTTGCTGATGGACATGACTCTGCGTGATATCGAACGCGTTCTCTACTTCGAGAGCTATGTCGTTATCGATCCAGGTATGACCACCCTTGAAAAAGGTCAGCTGCTGAACGACGAGCAGTACTTCGAAGCGCTGGAAGAGTTCGGTGATGATTTCGATGCCCGTATGGGTGCCGAAGCTGTCCGCGAGCTGCTGCACGCTATCGACCTGGAGCACGAGATTGGCCGTCTGCGCGAAGAAATTCCGCAAACCAACTCCGAAACCAAGATCAAGAAGCTGTCCAAGCGTCTGAAGTTGATGGAAGCCTTCCAGGGTTCCGGCAACTTGCCAGAGTGGATGGTGCTGACCGTTCTGCCGGTTCTGCCGCCAGACCTGCGTCCGCTGGTACCGCTGGACGGTGGTCGTTTCGCGACGTCCGACCTCAACGACCTGTATCGCCGCGTGATCAACCGTAACAACCGCTTGAAGCGCCTGCTTGACCTGTCCGCTCCGGACATCATCGTGCGCAACGAAAAGCGTATGTTGCAGGAAGCTGTCGATGCCTTGCTCGACAACGGTCGTCGTGGCCGCGCTATCACCGGTTCCAACAAGCGTCCTCTGAAATCCTTGGCTGACATGATCAAGGGTAAGCAAGGTCGTTTCCGTCAGAACTTGCTCGGTAAGCGTGTTGACTACTCCGGTCGTTCGGTAATTACCGTAGGCCCGACCCTGCGTCTGCACCAGTGCGGTCTGCCCAAGAAGATGGCACTTGAGCTGTTCAAGCCATTCATCTTCGGCAAGCTGGAAATGCGCGGTCTCGCGACCACCATCAAAGCGGCCAAGAAAATGGTCGAGCGCGAACTGCCAGAGGTTTGGGACGTTCTCGCCGAGGTGATCCGCGAACACCCGGTTCTCCTCAACCGTGCACCGACCCTTCACCGTCTGGGTATCCAGGCGTTTGAACCAGTACTGATCGAAGGTAAGGCTATTCAGCTGCACCCGCTGGTCTGTGCTGCGTACAACGCCGACTTCGACGGCGACCAAATGGCCGTGCACGTACCGCTGACACTGGAAGCCCAGTTGGAAGCGCGCGCGTTGATGATGTCGACCAACAACATTCTGTCGCCAGCCAACGGTGAGCCAATCATCGTTCCGTCGCAGGACGTTGTATTGGGTCTGTACTACATGACCCGTGAAGCGATCAATGCCAAGGGCGAAGGTCGTGTGTTCGCTGACCTGCAGGAAGTTGACCGTGTGTTCCGTGCCGGCGAAGCCGCACTGCACGCCAAGGTCAAAGTGCGGATCAACGAAACCGTCAATGACCGTGACGGCGGCAGCGTGAGCAACACCCGTATCGTCGACACCACTGTCGGCCGTGCGCTGTTGTACCAGGTTGTGCCAAAAGGTCTGTCGTACGATGTCGTCAACCTGCCGATGAAGAAGAAGGCGATCTCCAAGCTGATCAACCAGTGCTACCGCGTGGTTGGTTTGAAAGAGACCGTTATCTTCGCTGACCAGTTGATGTACACAGGTTTCGCTTACTCCACTATCTCCGGCGTTTCCATCGGTGTTAACGACTTCGTTATCCCGGATGAAAAAGCTCGCATCATCAGTGCCGCCACTGACGAAGTGAAAGAGATCGAGAGCCAGTACGCCTCCGGCCTGGTAACCCAGGGCGAGAAGTACAACAAGGTGATCGACCTTTGGTCCAAGGCGAACGACGAAGTTTCCAAGGCGATGATGGCCAACCTCTCGAAAGAGAAAGTCATCGACCGTCACGGCGACGAAGTTGACCAGGAGTCCTTCAACTCGATGTACATGATGGCCGACTCGGGCGCACGGGGTTCTGCTGCGCAGATCCGTCAGCTCGCCGGTATGCGTGGCCTGATGGCCAAGCCGGATGGCTCCATCATCGAAACGCCGATCACTGCGAACTTCCGTGAAGGTTTGAGCGTACTTCAGTACTTCATCTCCACTCACGGTGCTCGTAAGGGTCTTGCGGATACCGCGTTGAAAACCGCTAACTCCGGTTACCTGACTCGCCGTCTGGTAGACGTTGCACAAGATCTGGTTGTAACCGAGATCGATTGCGGCACCGAGCACGGCCTGCTGATGACTCCGCACATTGAAGGCGGTGACGTTGTAGAGCCGCTGGGTGAGCGCGTATTGGGTCGTGTGATTGCCCGTGACGTGTTCAAGCCAGGTACCGAGGAAGTTATCGTTCCTGCTGGCACCCTGGTTGACGAAAAGTGGGTCGAGTTCATCGAACTCAACAGCATCGACGAAGTGATCGTTCGCTCGCCGATCAGCTGCGAAACCCGCTATGGCATTTGCGCCAAGTGCTACGGCCGTGACTTGGCTCGTGGTCACCAGGTAAACATCGGTGAAGCGGTCGGCGTTATCGCTGCCCAGTCCATCGGTGAGCCGGGTACCCAGCTGACCATGCGTACGTTCCACATCGGTGGTGCGGCAAGCCGGACCTCCGCAGCCGACAGTGTTCAGGTGAAGAATGGCGGTACCGTCCGCCTGCACAACCTCAAGCACGTTGAGCGAGTGGATGGCCACCTGGTTGCTGTGTCCCGTTCCGGTGAGCTGGCAATCGCTGATGATTACGGTCGTGAGCGCGAGCGTTACAAGCTGCCGTACGGTGCTGTGATTTCGGTTAAAGAAGGTGACAAGGTCGACGCTGGCGCAATCGTGGCCAAGTGGGATCCGCACACTCACCCAATCGTTACCGAAATGAAAGGTACCGTGACCTACGTGGGCATGGAAGAAGGCATCACGATCAAGCGTCAGACTGACGAATTGACCGGTATGACCAACATTGAAGTACTCGACGCCAAAGATCGTCCAGCTGCCGGTAAAGACATCCGTCCTGCCGTGAAGATGGTTGATGACAACGGCAAGGATCTGTTGCTGCCAGGCACTGACGTAATCGCTCAGTACTTCCTGCCAGCCAACGCCCTGGTCGGTGTAGCGGATGGTGCGAAGATCGCGATCGGTGATGTTATCGCGCGTATCCCGCAAGAAACTTCGAAGACCCGTGACATCACCGGTGGTCTGCCGCGTGTTGCCGACTTGTTCGAAGCTCGTCGTCCGAAAGAAGCGTCGATTCTGGCTGAAGTCAGCGGCACCATCGCGTTCGGTAAAGAAACCAAAGGCAAGCGCCGTCTGGTCATTACTCCGAACGACGGTAGCGATCCGTATGAAGAGCTGATTCCGAAGTGGCGTCACCTGAACGTGTTCGAAGGCGAACAGGTAAACCGCGGCGAAGTTATCTCCGACGGCCCGAGCGATCCGCACGACATCCTGCGTCTGCTGGGTGTGAGTGCTCTGGCCAAGTACATCGTTAACGAGATCCAGGACGTTTACCGTCTGCAAGGCGTGAAGATCAACGACAAGCACATCGAGACCATCCTGCGTCAGATGCTGCGTAAAGTTGAAATCGCTGAATCCGGCGATTCCAGTTTCATCAAGGGCGACCAGATGGAACTGACTCACGTACTGGTAGAAAACGAGCGCCTGGCGAACGAAGAGAAATTCGTTTCCAAGTTCACTCGCGTGCTGCTGGGTATCACCAAGGCGTCGTTGTCCACTGAGTCGTTCATCTCGGCGGCCTCCTTCCAGGAGACCACTCGCGTACTGACCGAAGCAGCGGTAACCGGCAAGCGCGATTACCTGCGCGGCCTGAAAGAAAACGTGGTCGTGGGTCGTCTGATCCCGGCGGGTACCGGTTTGGCTTACCACAGCGAGCGTAAGCGTCGCCGTGATGCTGACAAGCCGCTGCGCGTGAGCGCCAGTGAAGTGGAAGCTGCACTGACCGAAGCACTGAACTCAAGCGGTAACTGAGTTCTGCGATAGATGAGTCTGGGCCCTGACACTCCCGTTCGTCGGATCGAGGCATTTTTGCCCCGGTTCGGCGCGAGGGGAGGTCGGGGCCTTGCCTTGACTGGGGACAAGATCCTCTTTAGACTCTTGTACCCCTAAATTTGGCGGGAATTCGTTCCTGCCATTTTGCTTTTCTTGCAAGACAATAGCGTCGCAAGACAACAGTGGAGCTAGTAGATGGCAACTATCAACCAGCTGGTACGTCAGCCGCGTAAGCGTATCGTCGAGAAATCCGACGTACCTGCGCTGCAGAACTGCCCGCAACGTCGTGGCGTATGCACCCGTGTGTATACCACCACGCCGAAAAAACCTAACTCGGCACTGCGTAAAGTATGCCGTGTGCGTCTGACCAACGGTTTCGAGGTTTCCTCGTACATCGGCGGTGAAGGCCACAACCTGCAAGAGCACAGCGTGGTACTGATCCGCGGCGGTCGTGTAAAAGACTTGCCAGGTGTTCGTTATCACACCGTACGCGGCTCCTTGGATACTTCCGGCGTTAAAGGTCGTAACCAGGGTCGTTCGAAGTACGGTACCAAGAAGCCTAAGTAGTAGCGGCTTTTTGTAAACCTGAATCATCTTATTTTCTGAGTCGATAAGAGTAAGGTCGGAGGCGTCCCGAAAGGGCACCGATTCCGAGCGAACCTGAAGACCGTTTGAGGGCTTATCCATGCCAAGAAGACGCGTAGCAGCCAAGCGCGAAGTGCTTGACGATCCAAAATACGGAAGCCAAATTCTGGCCAAGTTCATGAACCACGTGATGGAAAGCGGCAAAAAAGCCGTTGCCGAGCGTATCGTTTATGGCGCGCTGGAAAAGGTTAAAGAACGCAAGAACAGCGACCCCCTGGAAATCTTCGAGAAAGCTCTCGACGCCATCGCTCCGCTGGTCGAAGTGAAGTCGCGCCGTGTAGGCGGTGCTACTTACCAGGTTCCGGTTGAAGTTCGCCCGTCCCGTCGTAACGCTCTGGCAATGCGCTGGTTGGTAGACTTCGCCCGTAAGCGCGGCGAGAAGTCTATGGCTCTGCGTTTGGCCGGCGAACTGTTGGACGCTGCTGAAGGTAAAGGTGCTGCTGTTAAGAAGCGTGAAGACGTGCACCGTATGGCTGAAGCTAACAAAGCTTTCTCGCACTACCGCTTCTAATTTTAGCTTCACTAATTTTGCGAGGGCTTTATGGCTCGTACTACTCCGATTAGCCGCTACCGTAACATCGGTATCGTCGCTCACGTGGATGCTGGTAAAACCACCACCACCGAGCGCGTACTGTTTTACACCGGCAAAAGTCACAAAATGGGCGAGGTGCATGACGGCGCCGCGACCACAGACTGGATGGTTCAGGAGCAGGAGCGTGGTATTACCATTACTTCTGCTGCTATTACCGCCTTCTGGAAAGGTTCCGAGAAGCAGTACAAAGACGAGCATCGCTTCAACGTAATCGATACCCCGGGCCACGTAGACTTCACTATTGAAGTTGAGCGTTCCCTGCGTGTACTCGACGGCGCTGTCGTTGTGTTCTGCGGCACCTCGGGTGTTGAGCCTCAGTCGGAAACCGTATGGCGTCAAGCCAACAAGTACGGTGTTCCACGTCTTGTTTATGTAAACAAGATGGACCGTGCTGGCGCCAACTTCCTGCGCGTGATCGGTCAGATCAAGCAGCGTCTGGGTCACACTCCGGTGCCTATCCAGTTGGCGATCGGTTCTGAAGATAACTTCCAGGGTCAGATTGATCTGATCAATATGGAAGCTGTCTACTGGAACGATTCCGATAAAGGTATGGTTCCTGTTCGCAAGCCTATCCCTGAAGAGCTTCAGGAACTGGCTGACGAGTGGCGCAACAACATGGTTGAGGCTGCGGCTGAAGCCAGCGAAGAGCTGATGAACAAGTACCTCGAAGGTGAAGAACTCACCAACGTGGAAATCAAGGCCGCTCTGCGTCAGCGTACTATCGCTGGTGAGATCGTCTTGGCTGTTTGCGGTTCTTCCTTCAAGAACAAGGGTGTTCCCCTGGTTCTCGACGCCGTTATCGACTACCTGCCTGCTCCAACCGACATTCCTGCTATCAAGGGTACCAACCCTGATAACGAGGAAGAAGAGATGGAGCGTCATGCTGACGACAACGAGCCGTTCTCGGCTCTGGCGTTCAAGATCGCTACAGACCCATTCGTGGGTACTTTGACCTTCGTTCGCGTTTACTCGGGCGTGTTGGCCTCCGGCGACGGCGTGATCAACTCGGTTAAAGGCAAGAAAGAGCGCGTGGGCCGTATGGTGCAAATGCACGCAAACGCTCGCGAAGAGATCAAGGAAGTACGCGCTGGTGACATCGCGGCCCTGATCGGCATGAAGGACGTCACCACTGGTGAGACTTTGTGCGACGCTGCCAAGCCAATCATCCTGGTTCGCATGGACTTCCCGGAGCCGGTTATCTCGGTTGCCGTAGAGCCTAAGACCAAGGATGACCAGGAAAAAATGGGTATCGCTCTGGGCAAGCTTGCTCAGGAAGATCCATCTTTCCGCGTCAAGACTGATGAAGAGACTGGTCAAACGATCATCTCTGGCATGGGCGAGCTGCACCTGGACATCCTGGTTGACCGGATGCGCCGTGAGTTCAACGTCGAAGCCAACATCGGTAAGCCTCAGGTTTCCTATCGTGAGCGCATCACGAAGAACTGTGAAATCGAAGGCAAGTTCGTTCGTCAATCCGGCGGTCGTGGTCAGTTCGGTCACTGCTGGATCCGTTTTGCTCCTGCTGACGAAGGTCAGGAAGGTCTGCAATTCGTGAACGAAGTAGTAGGTGGTGTGGTTCCTAAGGAATACATCCCTGCTATCCAGAAGGGTATCGAAGAGCAGATGAAGAACGGTGTTGTTGCCGGCTATCCGCTGATCGGCCTGAAAGCAACCGTTTTTGACGGTTCTTACCACGACGTCGACTCCAACGAGATGGCGTTTAAGGTGGCTGCTTCCATGGCAACCAAGCAACTGGCCCAGAAGGGCGGTGGTGAGTTGCTTGAGCCAATCATGGCGGTAGAAGTTGTTACACCTGAAGACTATATGGGTGATGTCATGGGCGACCTTAACCGTCGTCGCGGCATGATCTTGGGTATGGAAGACACGGTTTCCGGCAAAGTGATTCGCGCCGAGGTTCCGTTGGGTGAGATGTTCGGTTATGCGACCGACGTTCGCTCCATGTCCCAGGGTCGCGCAAGCTACTCTATGGAATTCAAAAAATACAACACAGCTCCGGCGCACATCGCTGAAACTGTATCCAAAAAACAAGGCTGATTCAGTCCTTTAGGCAAGGAGTTAATTGTCGTGGCTAAAGAAAAATTTGATCGTTCCCTACCGCACGTAAACGTTGGCACCATCGGCCACGTTGACCACGGTAAAACCACTCTGACCGCTGCTCTGACTCGCGTCTGCTCCGAAGTTTTCGGTTCGGCTCGTGTTGACTTCGACAAGATCGACAGCGCACCAGAAGAAAAAGCTCGTGGTATCACCATCAACACCGCGCACGTTGAGTACAACTCGACTATTCGTCACTACGCTCACGTTGACTGCCCAGGTCACGCTGACTATGTGAAGAACATGATCACTGGTGCTGCCCAGATGGACGGCGCGATCCTGGTTTGCTCGGCCGCTGATGGTCCGATGCCACAAACCCGTGAGCACATCCTGCTGTCCCGCCAGGTTGGCGTTCCGTACATCGTGGTTTTCCTGAACAAGGCTGACCTGGTAGACGACGCTGAGCTGCTGGAACTGGTTGAGATGGAAGTGCGCGATCTGCTGAGCACTTACGACTTCCCAGGTGACGACACTCCGATCATCATCGGTTCTGCTCGTATGGCTCTGGAAGGCAACGACGAAAACGAAATGGGCACCACTGCCGTTCGTAAACTGGTTGAAACTCTGGACAGCTACATCCCAGAACCAGTTCGTCTGACCGACAAGCCGTTCCTGATGCCAATCGAAGACGTATTCTCGATCTCCGGTCGCGGTACTGTTGTGACTGGTCGTATCGAGCGCGGTATCGTTCGCGTTCAGGATCCACTGGAAATCGTTGGTCTGCGTGACACTACCGTCACCACCTGCACCGGTGTTGAAATGTTCCGCAAGCTGCTCGACGAAGGTCGTGCTGGCGAGAACTGCGGCGTTCTGCTGCGTGGTACCAAGCGTGACGACGTTGAGCGTGGCCAGGTTCTGGTTAAGCCAGGTTCGGTCAAGCCGCACACCAAGTTCACCGCAGAAGTTTATGTTCTGAGCAAAGAAGAAGGCGGCCGTCATACTCCGTTCTTCAAAGGCTACCGTCCACAGTTCTACTTCCGTACTACTGACGTGACCGGTAACTGCGAATTGCCAGAAGGCGTTGAAATGGTAATGCCAGGTGACAACATTCAAATGACTGTTACCCTGATCAAAACCATCGCAATGGAAGACGGTCTGCGCTTCGCAATCCGTGAAGGCGGCCGTACCGTTGGTGCTGGCGTTGTAGCTAAAATCATCGAGTAATCTCTCTTTTGAGTGAGCTTTGATGTTTTGAGAAAGCCCCCGCTTAGCGGGGGCTTTTTTATTGGGTTGACACCTATCTAGGGCGTCTATAGAATTGCGCCTCCTTTTAACGGGCGTATTGCGCCCGGTGGGAATAGCAGCCGGAGTCTGAAATCCAATGCAAAATCAGCAAATCCGTATCAGGTTGAAGGCTTTTGACCATCGCCTGATCGACCAATCCACCCAGGAAATCGTGGAAACCGCGAAACGTACTGGTGCTCAAGTGCGTGGTCCAATTCCACTGCCTACCCGTAAAGAGCGGTTCACCGTTCTGGTCTCCCCGCACGTCAACAAAGACGCGCGTGACCAGTACGAGATCCGTACTCATAAGCGCGTACTGGACATCGTCCAGCCAACGGATAAAACCGTTGATGCACTTATGAAGCTCGATCTGGCGGCCGGTGTGGAAGTACAGATCAGCCTCGGCTAAGACTTGGGTCTTAGTCGTGTAACGCTCTGAAATGGGCGGCCATAGCGGGTGAAAGCCCCGTACACTCATGAGGTTTACAACATGACTATTGGTGTAGTCGGTCGTAAATGCGGTATGACCCGTATTTTCACCGAAGAAGGTGTCTCCATTCCGGTCACGGTCATTGAGATCGAACCGAATCGCGTCACCCAGTTCAAAACTGAAGAAACCGATGGCTATCGTGCAGTGCAAGTCACTGTCGGCGAGCGTCGTGCTTCGCGCGTGACTGCTGCTCAAGCAGGTCACTTCGCTAAAGCAAACGTTGCAGCTGGTCGTACTGTTATGGAGTTCCGTCTTGAAGACGGCGACTACCAGGCTGGCGATCTGATCAACGCTGAAATCTTCGCCGCTGGTCAACTGGTTGATGTAACCGGTCAGTCCAAAGGTAAAGGCTTCCAGGGTACGATCAAGCGTTGGAATTTCCGTGGTCAAGACAACACTCACGGTAACTCCGTTTCCCACCGCGTTCCGGGCTCTATTGGCCAGTGCCAGACTCCTGGTCGTGTATTCAAGGGCAAAAAAATGTCCGGTCATATGGGCGCTGAGCGCGTGACCGTGCAGTCCCTCGAAGTAGTGCGCGTCGACGCTGAACGCAATCTGTTGTTGGTCAAGGGTGCTGTTCCTGGCGCTACTGGCGGCAACCTGGTTGTACGTCCAGCGGCCAAGGCTCGCGGTTAAGGGGAAGCTGACATGCAATTAAATGTAAATGACGCTCAAGCGATCGAAGTTTCCGAACTGACATTTGGCGGCGAATTCAACGAGACGCTCGTTCACCAAGCAGTCGTGGCCTACATGGCCGGCGGCCGTCAAGGTAGCAAGCAGCAAAAGACCCGTTCCGACGTACGTGGTGGCGGTAAGCGCCCTTGGCGTCAGAAAGGCACTGGCCGTGCTCGTGCCGGTACTATCCGTAGCCCAATCTGGCGTGGCGGCGGTACCACTTTCGCAGCTCGTCCACAGGATCACTCTCAGAAGCTCAACAAGAAGATGTACCGCGCAGCTCTGCGCTCCATCCTTGCTGAACTCGTGCGTACTGATCGTCTGGTCGTGGTTCAGGACTTCGCTGTCGAAAGTCCAAAAACCAAAGATCTGCTGGGCAAACTGAACAACATGAGCCTGACCGACGTTTTGATCGTGTCTGAAGCTGTTGATCAGAACCTGTACCTGGCTGCTCGCAACCTGCCACACGTTGATGTACGTGACGTGCAAGGTTCCGATCCAGTTAGTCTGATCGCATACGACAAGGTGTTGATCACCGTGTCGGCCGTGAAGAAATTCGAGGAGCTGCTGGGATGAACCAGGAACGCGTATTTAAAGTTCTGCTTGGCCCGCACGTTTCCGAAAAGGCTACGGTTCTGGCTGACAAGAAAGGCCAGTTCGTTTTCAAGGTTGCAACTGACGCAACCAAGCTGGAAATCAAGAAGGCCGTCGAAAGCCTGTTCAGCGTGAAAGTAGAGCGTGTTACTACCCTGAATGTTCTGGGTAAGAGCAAGCGCACTGCTCGCGGTCTGGGCAAGCGTAATGACTGGAAGAAGGCAGTTATCTCCCTTCAGCCAGGCCAAGATCTCGATTTCAGCAGCAGTGCTGAGTAAGGAAGGGGTGCATCATGGCAATCGTTAAATGCAAACCGACTTCCCCTGGCCGCCGTTTTGTGGTCAAGGTGGTCAACCAGGAGCTGCATAAAGGCGCTCCTCACGCACCGCTGCTCGAGAAAAAATCGAAGTCTGGTGGTCGTAACAACAATGGTCGCATTACCACTCGTCATATCGGTGGTGGCCATAAGCAGCATTATCGTCTGGTCGATTTCCGTCGCAACGACAAAGATGGCATCGCTGCCACTGTCGAGCGTATTGAATACGATCCAAACCGTACTGCTCACATCGCTCTGCTGCTGTACGCAGATGGCGAGCGTCGCTACATCATCGCCCCTAAAGGCGTGAGTGCTGGTGACCAGCTGATCGCAGGTGCTCTGGCGCCGATCAAGCCGGGCAACGCTCTGCAACTGCGTAACATTCCAGTTGGTAGCACCGTACACGGCATCGAATTGAAGCCAGGTAAAGGCGCGCAAATCGCTCGTTCCGCTGGTGCTTCGGCTCAGCTGATCGCTCGTGAAGGTGTCTACGTGACCCTGCGTCTGCGTTCTGGTGAGATGCGTAAAGTACTGGCTGAATGCCGTGCGACCCTGGGCGAAGTCTCGAACTCCGAGCACAGCCTGCGTTCGTTGGGTAAAGCTGGTGCCAAACGCTGGCGTGGCGTTCGCCCAACCGTTCGTGGTGTTGCCATGAACCCGGTTGACCACCCACACGGTGGTGGTGAAGGTCGTACCTCTGGTGGTCGTCATCCGGTATCGCCATGGGGCTTCCCGACTAAGGGCGCGAAGACTCGTGGTAATAAGCGTACCGACAAAATGATCGTCCGTCGTCGCAAGTAAATAGAGGGATACGACAGTGCCACGTTCTCTGAAAAAAGGTCCTTTTATTGATCTTCACCTACTGAAGAAGATCGAAGTGGCGGCGGAAAAGAACGATCGCAAACCAGTTAAGACCTGGTCGCGTCGTTCGATGATCCTGCCACAAATGGTCGGTCTGACCATCGCAGTACACAACGGTCGTCAACACGTCCCAGTTCTCGTTAACGAAGACATGGTCGGCCACAAACTGGGCGAGTTTGCCGGTACCCGCACTTATCGTGGGCACGTGGCAGACAAGAAAGCCAAGCGTTAAGGGGTTAGGAAATGGAAGTAGCCGCTAAGTTGTCGGGCGCTCGAATCTCCGCCCAGAAAGCCCGCTTGGTCGCCGACCAGATCCGCGGGAAGAAGGTGGGCGAAGCGCTCAACCTGTTGGCTTTCAGCAGTAAGAAAGCCGCCGAGATCATGAAGAAAGTGCTGGAGTCGGCCGTAGCCAACGCCGAGCATAACGAAGGCGCAGACGTTGATGACCTGAAGGTCAGCACCGTTTTCGTCAACGAAGGGCGTTCGCTGAAGCGCATCATGCCACGTGCCAAAGGCCGTGCTGATCGCATCGTCAAGCGGTCTTGCCATATCACTGTCAAGGTTGCTGACAAGTAACGGAGTCGAAGAGATGGGTCAGAAAGTACATCCCATTGGCATTCGCCTGGGAATCGTCAAGGAGCACACCTCCGTCTGGTACGCAGACGGTCGGACTTATGCGGACTATTTGTTCGCTGATCTGAAGGTGCGTGAGTATCTCCAAGACAAACTAAAAAGCGCGTCCGTAAGCCGTATCGATATCCATCGTCCGGCCCAAACTGCACGTATCACCATCCACACCGCTCGTCCAGGTATCGTTATCGGGAAGAAAGGTGAAGATGTTGAGAAACTGCGTCAGGACCTGACCAAGCAAATGGGTGTGCCTGTGCACATCAATATCGAAGAGATCCGCAAGCCGGAGCTCGACGGTATGCTGGTTGCGCAGAGCGTAGCTCAGCAGCTGGAGCGTCGCGTAATGTTCCGTCGCGCTATGAAGCGCGCCGTACAGAACGCCATGCGCATTGGTGCCAAAGGCATCAAAATCCAAGTGAGCGGTCGTCTCGGCGGTGCTGAAATCGCACGTACTGAATGGTATCGCGAAGGTCGTGTGCCACTGCACACCCTGCGTGCCGACATCGACTATGCCAACTACGAAGCTCACACCACTTACGGTGTGATCGGTGTAAAGGTTTGGATCTTCAAAGGCGAAGTAATTGGTGGTCGCCAAGAAGAACTGAAACCACAAGCACCAGCGCCTCGTAAAAAAGCTGCTAAGTAAGGGGTACGCCAAATGTTGCAACCTAAGCGTACGAAGTTCCGCAAGCAGATGACAGGCCACAACCGTGGTCTGGCTCAGCGCGGTAGCAAAGTCAGCTTCGGCGAGTTCGCGCTGAAGTCTGTAGCTCGTGGTCGTCTCACCGCTCGTCAGATCGAGTCAGCGCGTCGTGCTCTGACCCGTCACGTAAAACGTGGCGGCAAGATCTGGATCCGTGTATTCCCGGACAAGCCGATCTCCAAAAAACCTCTCGAGGTTCGGATGGGTAAAGGTAAGGGTAACGTGGAATACTGGGTTGCCCAGATTCAGCCAGGCAAAGTCCTGTATGAAATCGAGGGTGTTTCTGAAGAGCTGGCGCGTGAGGCTTTCGCCCTGGCTGCTGCAAAGCTGCCGCTCGCCACCTCCTTTGTTAAACGGACGGTGATGTGATGAAAGCGAATGAACTTCGTGAAAAATCCGCACAGCAGCTGAACGAGCAACTGCTCGGCCTGCTGCGCGACCAGTTCAATCTGCGTATGCAGAAAGCAACTGGCCAGTTGGGGCAGTCTCATCTGCTCTCGCAAGTTAAGCGTGACATCGCTCGCGTGAAGACTGTGCTCAACCAGCAGGCAGGTAAGTGATCATGGCTGAAGCCGAAAAGACTGTCCGTACGCTGACTGGCCGTGTTGTCAGCGACAAGATGGACAAAACCATCACCGTTTTGATCGAGCGTCGCGTTAAGCACCCGATCTACGGTAAATATGTTAAGCGTTCGACTAAGCTGCACGCGCACGACGAAACCAATCAGTGCCACATCGGCGACAAAGTCACTATTCGTGAAACTCGTCCGCTGGCCAAGACCAAGTCTTGGGCGCTGGTTGATGTTCTCGAACGCGCTGTGGAAGTCTAAGGACTAGGGGTCGGAGAAATTATATGATTCAGACTCAATCCATGCTCGATGTGGCCGATAACAGCGGCGCTCGCCGTGTTATGTGCATCAAGGTGCTGGGTGGCTCCCATCGTCGTTACGCTGGTATCGGTGACATCATCAAAGTTACCGTCAAGGAAGCAATTCCTCGCGGTAAGGTGAAAAAAGGCCAAGTGATGACTGCTGTTGTAGTCCGCACTCGTCACGGCGTACGTCGTGCTGATGGCTCCATTATCCGCTTTGATGGCAACGCTGCTGTTCTTCTGAACAACAAGCAAGAGCCGATCGGCACCCGTATCTTTGGGCCAGTGACCCGTGAACTTCGTACTGAGAAGTTCATGAAGATCGTCTCGCTCGCCCCAGAAGTGCTGTAAGGAGATCCGACATGCAAAAGATTCGTCGTGACGACGAGATCATCGTGATCGCCGGCAAAGACAAAGGTAAGCGCGGTAAGGTGCTTAAGGTTCTCGCTAATAACCGTCTGGTTATCGGTGGTCTGAACCTGGTCAAGCGTCATACCAAGCCTAACCCGATGTCGGGCGTGCAGGGCGGTATCGTCGAGAAAGAAGCTCCGCTGGACGCTTCTAACGTCGCCATCTTCAATGGCGAAACCAACAAGGCTGACCGCGTTGGTTTCAAAGTAGAAGACGGTAAGAAAATTCGTGTCTTCAAGTCGACCCAAAAAGCGGTTGATGCTTGAACACTGCTAGGTAGATTAGACCATGGCACGACTACAAGAGATTTACCGGAAGGAAATCGCCCCTAAGCTTAAGGAAGAACTTAAGCTCGGGAACGTGATGGAAGTTCCGCGCGTCACCAAAATCACCCTGAACATGGGTCTGGGCGAAGCGATCGGCGACAAAAAAGTCATCGAGCACGCTGTTGCCGACCTGGAAAAGATCACCGGTCAAAAAGTCGTTGTGACTTACGCTCGGAAATCCATCGCTGGCTTTAAAGTCCGTGAAGGTTGGCCGATCGGCGTCAAAGTGACTCTGCGCCGTGAGCGTATGTACGAATTCCTGGATCGTCTGCTGTCGATCTCCCTGCCTCGGGTCCGCGACTTCCGCGGCCTGAATGCCAAGTCCTTCGATGGTCGTGGTAACTACAGCATGGGCGTGAAAGAGCAGATCATCTTCCCGGAAATCGACTACGACAAGATCGATGCTCTCCGCGGTCTGGACATCACCCTGACCACCACTGCCAAGAACGATGATGAAGGTCGCGCCCTGTTGCGTGCTTTCAAATTCCCGTTCCGCAACTGATTGGAGTAGGACCATGGCCAAGATGAGCATGAAAAACCGCGAGCTGAAGCGTCAGCTCACGGTTGCCAAGTACGCCAAGAAGCGTGCAGCACTGAAAGCAATCATCGTTGATCTGAACGCAAGTCCAGAAGCGCGTTGGGAAGCTACAGTTGCTCTGCAGAAGCAGCCACGTGACGCAAGCGCTTCGCGCATGCGTAACCGCTGCCGCCTGACCGGTCGTCCACACGGCGTTTACCGCAAGTTCGGCCTCGGCCGTAACAAACTGCGTGAAGCGGCAATGCGTGGTGACGTACCAGGTCTGGTTAAAGCCAGCTGGTAAGTACTTTCAACGTCCAGGTGGTCGGAATCGCAAGATACTGACCGCCGGTGACCTTGAATCTGGATCAAGCCCCTTTTGGGGCTTGTTTCATTTCTGGAGTGTGTCTAAAATACGCGGCTCGCCTGAGCCCGTGTTTTTTGTGCTCGGAGATTCTCGGCGACATATGTAGCCGCAAGGCTAATTTTTTTGTATTAGGAGCGTCTAGCCCATGAGTATGCAGGACCCGTTAGCGGACATGCTAACTCGTATCCGTAATGCCCAGATGGCTGAAAAGTCCGTCGTAAGCATGCCATCTTCCAAGTTGAAGGTAGCTGTTGCCAAAGTCCTGAAAGACGAAGGCTACATTGCGGGTTATCAGATCAGCAGCGAAATCAAACCACTGCTGTCCATCGAGCTGAAGTACTTCGAAGGCCGTTCGGTCATCGAGGAAGTGAAGCGCGTTAGCCGTCCAGGCCTGCGTCAGTACAAGTCCGCTGAAGATCTGCCGAAAGTTCGTGGCGGTCTGGGCGTGTCTATCGTCTCCACCAACAAAGGTGTGATGACGGATCGTGCTGCGCGCGCTGCCGGTGTCGGCGGCGAAGTTCTTTGCACTGTGTTCTAAGGGGGGATAAGCATGTCTCGCGTCGCTAAGAACCCCGTTAAGCTGCCAGCCGGTGTCGAAGTCAAATTCGCAGGCCAACAGCTTTCGGTGAAGGGTGCCAAGGGTACTCTTGAACTGAACATCCATTCGTCCGTTGAGATCGTTGAAGAAGCTGGTGAGCTGCGTTTCGCTGCTCGCAATGGCGATCAACAAACTCGCGCAATGGCCGGTACCACGCGTGCGTTGGTAAACAACATGGTCCAAGGCGTAAGCCAAGGCTTCGAGCGCAAGCTCCAGCTGGTCGGTGTTGGTTACAAAGCGCAAGCAAAAGGCACGGTTTTGAACCTTGCCCTTGGCTTCTCGCACCCAGTGGATTACGAACTGCCAGCGGGCATCACTGCTGAGACTCCTAGCCAGACCGATATCCTGATCAAGGGCATCGACAAGCAGCTGGTAGGTCAAGTGGCCGCTGAGATCCGCGACTTCCGTCCACCAGAGCCGTACAAAGGCAAAGGTGTGCGCTACGCGGACGAAGTCGTCCGTCGTAAAGAAGCCAAGAAGAAGTAGGGCATAGCAAATGACCGACAAAAAAGTTACTCGACTGCGTCGCGCTCGCAAAGCACGCCTGAAAATGCACGAACTCGAAGTCGTGCGTCTCTGCGTGTTCCGCTCGTCGCAGCACATCTACGCCCAGGTCATCTCGGCCGACGGCAACAAAGTCCTGGCAAGCGCCTCGACTTTGGATAAAGAACTGCGTGATGGTGCCACTGGCAACATCGACGCGGCCACAAAGGTTGGCCAGCTGGTCGCTACGCGTGCTAAGGCCGCTGGCGTCTCGCAAGTGGCTTTCGACCGCTCTGGCTTCAAGTACCACGGTCGCGTGAAAGCGCTGGCTGATGCTGCTCGTGAAGCTGGGCTGGAGTTCTAAGTTATGTCAAATAACGACCAAAAGCGCGACGAAGGCTACATTGAGAAGCTGGTTCAAGTTAACCGCGTAGCCAAAACCGTTAAAGGCGGCCGTATCTTCACTTTCACCGCGTTGACCGTGGTGGGTGATGGTAAAGGGCGTGTTGGCTTCGGCCGTGGCAAGTCACGTGAAGTGCCTGCCGCGATCCAGAAGGCAATGGAAGCTGCTCGTCGCAACATGATCCAAGTTGATCTGAACGGCACTACTCTGCAGTACGCAATGAAGTCCGCTCACGGCGCTTCGAAGGTGTACATGCAGCCTGCTTCTGAAGGTACCGGTATCATCGCTGGCGGCGCTATGCGTGCTGTCCTCGAAGTTGCTGGCGTTCAGAACGTTCTGGCCAAGTGCTACGGCTCGACTAACCCGGTAAACGTGGTTCACGCCACTTTCAAGGGTCTGAAAGCTATGCAATCTCCTGAGTCCATCGCTGCCAAGCGTGGTCTGACTGTCAAGGAGATCTTCTGATCATGGCTACCGTTAAAGTAACGCTGATCAAAAGCATGACCGGCCGCATCCCTAACCACAAACTGTGTGTTAAAGGTTTGGGTCTGCGTCGCATCGGTCACACTGTAGAAGTCCAGGATACTCCCGAGAATCGCGGGATGATCAACAAGGCTTACTACATGCTGCGTGTAGAGGGTTAATCGATGAAACTCAATGATCTGAGTCCAGCGCCGGGTTCCCGTCGCGAAAAGCATCGTCCGGGCCGTGGTATCGGTAGCGGTTTGGGTAAGACTGGTGGCCGTGGCCACAAAGGTCAAACCTCCCGCTCCGGTGGCACCATCGCTCCAGGCTTTGAAGGCGGTCAACAGCCGCTGCATCGTCGCCTGCCTAAGTTCGGTTTCGTATCCCTGAAAGCCATGGACCGCGCAGAAGTGCGTCTGTCCGAGCTGGCTAAAGTGGAAGGCGACATCGTTACTGTGCAGACCCTGAAAGATGCCAACGTGATCAACGTCAACGTACAGCGTGTGAAAATCATGCTGTCCGGTGAAGTGACTCGCGCTGTCACTATCGGCAAGGGAATCGGCGCCACCAAAGGTGCGCGTTCGGCTATCGAAGCAGCTGGCGGCAAGTTCGAGGAATAAATGGCTAAGCAAGGTGCTCTCTCAGCGCTCGGCAAAGGCGGTATGTCTGAACTTTGGGCTCGTCTGCGTTTTCTGTTCCTGGCGATTATCGTCTACCGAATAGGCGCACACATCCCGGTTCCAGGTATCAACCCGGACCGACTCGCAGACCTGTTTCGACAGAATGAGGGGACCATTCTTAGCTTGTTCAACATGTTTTCCGGCGGTGCGCTGGAGCGGATGAGCATCTTTGCACTGGGGATCATGCCGTACATTTCGGCGTCGATCATCATGCAACTGATGACAGCCGTCAGCCCGCAGCTGGAGCAGTTGAAGAAGGAAGGTGAAGCTGGCCGTCGCAAGATTAGCCAGTACACCCGCTACGGCACTGTAGTCCTCGCCCTGGTTCAAGCTATCGGCATGTCCGTTGGCCTGGCAGGGCAGGGCGTTGCGTTCACTGGTGACTTTGGCT
The DNA here is from genome assembly GCF_052850795.1 of Pseudomonas sp. 910_23. Taxonomy (NCBI): domain Bacteria; kingdom Pseudomonadati; phylum Pseudomonadota; class Gammaproteobacteria; order Pseudomonadales; family Pseudomonadaceae; genus Pseudomonas; species Pseudomonas sp. 910_23. The sequence goes on from NZ_VXCZ01000009.1 coordinate 29,204, forward strand.
TCCATTTCGTCGCGGTATCCACGTTTGTGGCTGGTGCGATGTTCATGATGTGGCTGGGTGAGCAGATTACTGAGCGTGGTGTTGGTAACGGTATCTCGATGTTGATTTTCGCAGGTATCGTCGCCGGTCTTCCGAGAGCAATCGGGCAGTCTTTCGAGTCTGCGCGTCAGGGTGATATCAATATCTTCGCCCTGGTTGCTATCGGTTTGCTGGCAGTAGCGATTATCGGTTTTGTGGTGTTCATTGAGCGTGGCCAGCGTCGTATTGCTGTTCACTACGCCAAGCGTCAGCAGGGCCGTAAGGTTTTTGCTGCGCAGACCAGCCACTTGCCGCTGAAAGTGAATATGGCCGGTGTTATTCCGGCAATTTTCGCGAGCAGCATCTTGCTGTTTCCGGCTTCGTTGGGTACCTGGTTTGGTCAGTCTGAAAATATGGGCTGGCTGCAGGACCTCTCTCAGTCGATCGCTCCTGGTCAGCCGTTGAATATTCTGCTGTTTAGTGCAGGGATTATTTTCTTCTGCTTCTTCTATACGGCGTTGATGTTCAATCCGAAAGACGTAGCGGAAAACCTGAAGAAGTCCGGTGCCTTTATTCCGGGTATCCGTCCAGGTGAGCAGTCGGCACGCTACATTGATGGCGTTCTGACTCGTTTGACCCTGTTCGGTGCTCTATATATGACGGCCGTGTGTCTGTTGCCCCAGTTCCTGGTGGTTGCAGCAAACGTTCCGTTCTACCTTGGCGGGACCTCGTTGCTGATCGTGGTCGTGGTTGTGATGGACTTCATGTCCCAAGTACAATCGCACCTCGTTTCGCACCAGTACGAATCCCTGATGAAGAAAGCCAACCTGAAGGGCTACGGCAGCGGCATGTTGCGCTGAGTACCCCATAAGGTTCGAGGAGTTGGTGATGAAAGTTCGTGCATCGGTGAAAAAGCTGTGCCGTAACTGCAAGATTATTCGCCGCGAAGGTGTTGTTCGAGTAATTTGCAGCGCGGAACCGCGTCACAAACAGCGCCAAGGCTGAGTGTGATCCGCTTGAAGCCCGGCAGCTAGTGCGCTGCCGGGTTGATTATTTGTTATTACAGCGATATTATCTCGCGCCCTATTTCTTGGCTTCCGGGGCGTAGGTAGCTGTCAATTGGAGTCCCACTGAATGGCCCGTATTGCAGGCGTTAACATTCCAGATAACAAGCACACTGTTATCTCGCTGACCTACATCTATGGTGTTGGTCGCACTACTGCGCAGAAAATTTGCGCAGTTGCTGGGGTAAACCCAGCCGCTAAGATCAAGGATCTGAGCGACGAGCAGATTGAACAGCTGCGTGGCGAAGTGGCGAAGTTCACCACTGAAGGTGACCTGCGTCGCGAAATCAACATGAAAATCAAGCGTTTGATGGACCTCGGTTGCTATCGCGGTCTGCGTCATCGTCGTGGTCTTCCAGTACGCGGTCAGCGTACCAAGACTAACGCGCGTACCCGTAAAGGTCCGCGTAAGCCGATCCGCAAGTAATCGCCCCAGCGAATCGACAGGAAAATTATCATGGCAAAACCTGCTGCTCGTCCTCGTAAAAAAGTTAAAAAGACAGTGGTTGATGGCATCGCCCACATCCATGCATCTTTTAACAACACAATCGTGACCATCACCGACCGTCAAGGTAACGCGCTTTCTTGGGCTACCTCCGGTGGTTCGGGTTTCCGCGGTTCCCGCAAGTCCACCCCGTTTGCCGCTCAAGTAGCTGCTGAACGTGCTGGTCAAGCTGCGCTGGAATACGGCCTGAAAAACCTCGACGTTAACGTCAAAGGTCCAGGTCCAGGTCGTGAGTCTGCTGTCCGTGCTTTGAACGGCTGTGGCTATAAGATCGCCAGCATCACCGACGTGACGCCAATCCCGCACAACGGGTGCCGTCCGCCGAAGAAGCGCCGCGTGTAATCCAGGAGATTGTAAAGAATGGCTCGTTACATTGGTCCAAAATGCAAACTCGCTCGTCGCGAAGGCACCGATCTCTTCCTGAAGAGCGGCGTGCGCGCGATCGAATCGAAGTGCAACATTGAAGCAGCACCTGGTATCCACGGCCAACGCCGCGGTCGCCAGTCCGATTACGGCACCCAACTGCGTGAAAAGCAGAAGGTCCGTCGTATTTACGGCGTTCTCGAGCGTCAGTTCAGCGGCTACTACAAAGAAGCTGCTGGCAAGAAAGGTGCAACCGGTGAAAACCTGCTGCAACTGCTCGAATGCCGTCTGGACAACGTTGTATACCGTATGGGCTTTGGTTCGACTCGTGCCGAATCCCGTCAGCTGGTATCGCACAAGTCGATCAGCGTTAACGGTCAGACCGTAAACGTTCCGTCTTACCAGGTTCGTGCTGGTGACGTGGTCGCAGTTCGCGAGAAAGCTAAAAACCAACTTCGCATTGTCCAAGCTCTCGATCTGTGTGCCCAACGTGGCCGCGTAGAATGGGTAGAAGTAGACACTGAGAAGAAGTCGGGCGTTTTCAAGAACGTTCCTGCTCGCAGTGATCTGTCCGCCGACATCAACGAAAGCCTGATTGTCGAGCTCTACTCCAAGTAAGGGCTAGAAAATAGGTGCATCCATGCAGATTTCGGTAAATGAGTTCCTGACACCCCGCCACATTGATGTGCAGGTTGTCAGTCCAACCCGCGCCAAAATTACTCTCGAGCCTCTCGAGCGTGGTTTTGGCCACACCCTGGGCAACGCGCTGCGCCGCATCCTGTTGTCCTCAATGCCCGGCTGTGCAGTAGTCGAGGCCGAGATTGACGGTGTGCTCCACGAGTACAGCGCCATCGAAGGTGTACAGGAAGACGTAATTGAAATCCTGTTGAACCTTAAAGGTCTGGCTATCAAGCTGCACGGCCGTGACGAAGTTACGCTGACCTTGTCGAAGAAGGGTTCGGGGGTGGTTACCGCTGCCGATATTCAGCTGGATCATGATGTCGAGATCGTTAACCCCGATCACGTAATCGCTAACCTGGCGTCTAACGGCGCCCTGAACATGAAGCTCACTGTAGCTCGTGGTCGTGGTTATGAACCGGCCGACTCGCGTCAGAGCGATGAAGACGAAAGCCGCAGCATTGGTCGCTTGCAGCTTGACTCTTCGTTCAGCCCGGTTCGCCGTATCGCATACGTGGTGGAAAACGCCCGTGTCGAGCAGCGTACTAACCTGGACAAGCTGGTTATTGATCTGGAAACCAACGGTACCCTGGATCCTGAAGAGGCTATCCGCCGCGCTGCAACCATTCTGCAACAGCAGTTGGCTGCGTTCGTCGACCTCAAAGGTGACAGCGAACCAGTGGTAATCGAGCAGGAAGACGAGATCGATCCGATCCTGCTTCGCCCGGTTGACGATCTGGAACTGACTGTACGTTCGGCTAACTGCCTTAAGGCGGAAAACATTTACTACATCGGCGACCTGATTCAGCGTACCGAAGTAGAACTGTTGAAGACTCCGAACCTGGGCAAGAAATCCTTGACTGAAATCAAGGACGTTCTGGCCTCCCGCGGTCTGTCCCTCGGCATGCGCCTCGACAACTGGCCGCCTGCAAGTCTTAAGAAGGACGACAAGGCGACTGCCTGATCGTCGTAATCACCGAACGTGAGTTTGGTAAGGAATGAACCATGCGTCATCGTAAAAGTGGTCGTCACCTGAGCCGTACCAGCTCGCACCGCAAGGCCATGTTCCAAAACATGGCGGTGTCGCTGTTCGAGCACGAGCTGATCAAAACTACACTGCCGAAAGCTAAAGAACTGCGTCGCGTTGCTGAGCCGCTGATCACTTTGGCCAAGACAGACAGCCTGGCTAACCGCCGTCTGGCTTTCGACCGTACTCGTTCGAAAGCTATCGTTGGTAAGCTCTTCAACGACCTGGGCAAGCGTTACGCTACCCGTGAGGGTGGCTACCTGCGCATCCTCAAGTGCGGTTTCCGCGCTGGCGACAACGCGCCTATGGCGTACGTCGAGTTGGTTGATCGTGCTACTGCCGGCGAAGCTGTAAGCGCCGAGTAAGACGACAAGCTGCAACAAAAAACCGGGCCTCGCGCCCGGTTTTTTGTGCGCGTAACAAAAGCGCAACTTATACAAGCTTCCATAGACAGTGCGCTGCACTATAGCGAGCGGAGTCTTGTTAGTTATTTTCTATCGACGCATACGATTTAATGAATTTGTAGGCGTAGTGTTGATGATCAATACTCCCTCCAAGCCGCTTAGCCGGCAGTTCAAAGTCCGACCTGAGGAAGATTGCGCATGAGCCAGAATAAAGTCCTTACCACCGCCAGCGGGGCTCCTGTTGCGGATAACCAGAACTCCCGTTCCGCAGGCCCTCGTGGCCCGTTGTTGCTCGACGATTTCCATCTGATCGAGAAGCTCGCTCACTTCAACCGTGAAAACATTCCTGAGCGGCGCGTGCATGCCAAAGGATCGGGTGCCTACGGTACGTTCACCGTTACCCAAGACATCACCCAGTACACCAGTGCCAAGCTGTTCGAATCTGTTGGCAAGCAAACGCCTACATTCCTGCGATTCTCCACTGTGGGTGGTGAGCGCGGGTCTGCTGACACTGAGCGTGATCCACGTGGTTTTGCCCTGAAGTTCTATACCGAAGAGGGCAACTGGGACATCGTGGGCAACAACACCCCTGTGTTCTTCATCCGGGATCCGCTGAAATTCCCGGACTTTATCCACACCCAGAAACGCCTGCCGCAGAGCAACCTGAAAAGCGCGCAGATGATGTGGGACTTCTGGTCGCACTCTCCAGAGGCGCTGCATCAGGTCACCATTCTGTTTTCGGACCGTGGCATTCCAGACGGCTATCGCCACATGCACGGCTTCGGCAGTCACACGTACAGTCTGATCAACGCCAAGGGCGAACGCCACTGGGTGAAGTGGCACTACAAGACCAAGCAAGGCATCAAGAACCTGGCCCCGGCCGAGGCTGCACGCCTGGCGGGTACCGACCCTGACTATGCCCAGCGTGATCTGTTTGGTGCTATCGAGCGCGGTGATTTTCCGAAATGGCGCGTCTGCATCCAGATCATGACTGAGGCTCAAGCAAACGCTCATTATGAGAACCCGTTTGACGTGACCAAGACCTGGTCGCAAAAAGAGTTCCCGCTGATCGAAGTGGGCGAGCTTGAGCTCAACCGTAATCCGCAGAACTACTTCGCTGAAGTGGAGCAGGCTGCATTTGGTCCGAGCAACATGGTTCCAGGCGTTGGCCTGTCACCCGATCGTATGTTGCAAGGTCGAGTGTTTGCCTACGCAGATGCCCACCGCTACCGTGTCGGCACTAACCACCAGCAACTGCCCGTAAACGCGCCGCGCAACCCGGTTAACAGTTACCAGCGTGACGGTTCTATGGCCTTCGGCAGTAATGGCGGTGCGGCTCCCAACTACGAGCCAAACAGCTATGCCGATGCGCCCAAGCAAGCCCCGCAGTACGCAGAGCCGGCACTGGCCCTGAGCGGCGCTGCTGATCGTTACGATCACCGCGAAGATACGGACTACTACAGCCATGCGGGCGCGCTGTTCCGCTTGATGAATGATGAGCAGAAAGCCCTGCTGACCAATAACATTGCCGGTGCGATGGCTAGCGTTTCCAGCGATGTGGTCCAGCGTCAATTGCAGCACTTCTACAAGGCCGACCCGGCTTATGGAGAAGCAATCGCAAAGGCACTGGGTGTATCGCTTAACTGACTCTAAACGATAAGCAGAACCGCCCTCATTTGGGCGGTTTTTGCGTTATTTCAGCTACTTTTCTACGGAAATCTTCACTTTTCTGCCGTTGATCCCGTGACCTTCAAGTCATCATGGTTCAAACTACAGTCTTTCAAGCAGGGAGATGTAGGGCGATGCAAGGTCACCCCGACGTAATCGATTACCTCAACACGTTGCTGACGGGCGAACTGGCAGCTCGTGACCAATATTTCATCCATTCGCGCATGTACGAAGACTGGGGCTTTACCGAGCTCTACGAGCGTATCAACCATGAGATGGAAGAAGAGGCACAGCACGCCGACGCACTGATGCGCCGTATCCTGATGCTCGAAGGCACGCCGCGTATGCGTCCTGATGATCTCGATGTGGGGACCACGGTACCGGACATGCTCGCTGCCGACCTTCGCCTCGAGTACAAAGTTCGTGCTGCGCTCTGCAAGGGCATCGAACTTTGCGAGCTGCACAACGACTACGTCACCCGGGAAATTCTGCGCGTGCAGTTGGCCGACACCGAAGAAGATCACACCTACTGGTTGGAAAAACAGTTGGGCCTGATCAAGTTGATTGGCCTGGAGAATTACCTGCAATCGCAGTTCTGATTCCCAGCTGTAAAAAAGCCCCCGTCACCGCAAAGTGACAGGGGCTTTTTATTGGGCTAGAAAAAGTCAGGCCCGGTCGCGCGCCAGCAACGGTTTCAAGTAGTAACCGGTGTGCGACTGTGGCATTTCGCAAACTTGCTCCGGCGTACCCACTGCGATGATCTGGCCACCCTTGGAACCACCTTCCGGCCCAAGGTCCACCAGCCAGTCAGCGGTCTTGATCACATCAAGGTTGTGCTCGATCACCACCACGGTATTGCCGTGGTCTCGCAGGCGGTGCAGCACGTCCAGCAATTGCTGGATATCCGCGAAGTGCAGACCGGTGGTCGGTTCATCGAGGATGTACAAGGTTTTGCCGGTATCGCGCTTGGACAGCTCGCGAGACAGCTTGACCCGTTGTGCCTCGCCACCTGACAGCGTAGTCGCCGATTGCCCCAGCTTGATGTACGACAAGCCCACATCCATCAGCGTTTGCAGCTTGCGCGCCAACGCCGGCACCGCGTCGAAGAACTCGCGAGCTTCCTCGATGGTCATCTCCAGGGTTTCATGGATGCTCTTGCCCTTGTACTTGATCTCAAGGGTTTCGCGGTTGTAGCGCTTGCTTTTGCACACGTCGCACGGCACGTAGATGTCCGGCAGAAAATGCATCTCCACCTTGATCAAGCCATCGCCCTGGCAGGCCTCACAGCGCCCGCCCTTGACGTTGAACGAGAACCGCCCAGGTCCATAGCCGCGCGAGCGGGACTCGGGTACACCCGCGAACAGCTCACGGATCGGTGTAAACAGCCCGGTGTAGGTGGCCGGGTTGGAGCGTGGGGTACGCCCAATCGGGCTTTGGTCGATATCGACCACCTTGTCCAGGTGCTCCAGGCCCTTGATGCTGTCGTGCGCCGCCGCTTCCAGGGTGGTCGCGCCGTTCAGCGCGGTGGCACTGAGTGGGAACAGCGTGTTGTTGATCAGCGTCGACTTGCCCGAACCGGAAACACCCGTCACACAGGTCAGCAGGCCCAGCGGAATCTCCAGGTCGACATTGCGCAGGTTGTTGCCGCGCGCGCCCTTGAGATGCAGTGCCATCTTTTTGTTACGCGGCGTACGCTTGGCGGGCACTTCGATCTTCACCCGGCCAGACAGGTACTTGCCGGTCAACGAATCAGGATGTGCCATCACTTCGGCAGGCGTGCCCTCGGCAACGATATGTCCGCCATGCACACCTGCACCCGGGCCGATATCGACCACGTAGTCCGCCAGGCGGATGGCATCTTCATCGTGCTCGACCACAATCACGGTATTGCCGATGTCCCGCAGGTGTTTCAACGTGCCGAGCAGGCGATCGTTATCCCGTTGGTGCAAGCCAATCGACGGTTCGTCGAGGATATACAGCACGCCAACAAGGCCCGCACCGATCTGGCTGGCCAGCCGGATCCGCTGTGCTTCACCGCCCGACAAGGTATCGGCGCTGCGGTCCAGTGACAGATAGTCCAGGCCAACGTTGACCAGGAACTGCAGGCGCTCGCGAATTTCCTTGAGGATCTTGTCGGCAATTTCCCCACGACGCCCGGTGAGCTTGAGGACACCAAAATATTCACACGCATCGCCGATTGGCAGGTTAGTCACTGCCGGCAACGTTTTTTCGCCCACCCACACATGCCGCGCTTCACGGCGCAGGCGTGTGCCACGGCAGTCCGGGCAAGGCTGGGTGCTGAGGAACTTTGCCAGTTCTTCACGCACACTTGCCGATTCGGTCTCGCGGTAGCGACGTTCCAGGTTCGGCACGATGCCTTCGAACGGGTGGGAGCGCTTGACGATGTCGCCACGGTCGTTCAGGTACTTGAAGTCGACATTCTGCGAGCCGCTGCCATGCAGAATGACCTTCTGCTGGTCTGCCGGCAGCTGGTTGAACGGCACTTCCAGGCTGAACTTGTAGTGCGAGGCCAATGACCCGAGCATCTGGAAATAGTAGACGTTACGCCGGTCCCAGCCGCGTATCGCCCCCTCGGCCAGGGTCAGGTCGCCATTGACCAGGCGCTTGATATCGAAGAACTGCTTCACGCCCAGGCCATCGCACGTCGGGCAGGCGCCGGCTGGGTTGTTGAAGGAAAACAGCTTGGGCTCCAGTTCGCTGATGGCGTGCCCACAGATTGGGCAGGCGAAGCGCGCGGAGAAGATGATCTCTTCGCCCGGCTCGTCATCCATCGGCGCCACCAGGGCAATGCCGTCGGCCAGCTTCAGCGCGGTCTCGAACGATTCCGCCAAACGCTGCTGCAGGTCGGCGCGTACCTTGAAGCGGTCGACCACTACATCAATGGAATGCTTTTTCTGCTTGTCGAGCTTGGGCGCTTCATCCAGTTCATAGAGCTTGCCGTTGATGCGCGCACGTACAAAACCCTGGGCACGCAGTTCTTCGAAGACCGAAAGGTGTTCGCCCTTGCGCTCGCGGATGACGGGCGCCAGCAGCATCAGCTTGGCGCCTTCCGGCTGGGCCAGTACCAGGTCGACCATCTGGCTGACGGTCTGGGCTTCCAGGGGAATATCGTGGTCCGGGCAGCGCGGAATACCCACGCGCGCATACAGCAGGCGCAGGTAGTCGTAGATTTCGGTAATGGTGCCCACGGTGGAACGCGGGTTGTGGGAGGTCGACTTCTGCTCGATGGAAATGGCCGGCGACAAGCCTTCGATGGTGTCGACGTCGGGCTTTTCCATCATCGACAGGAATTGCCGGGCATAGGCCGACAGGGATTCCACATAGCGACGCTGACCTTCGGCATACAGCGTGTCGAACGCCAGGGACGACTTGCCGGAGCCGGACAAGCCGGTGATGACGATCAGTTTGTCCCGGGGCAGGGTCAGGTCGATGTTCTTCAGGTTGTGGGTTCTAGCCCCACGAATCAGGATCTTGTCCAAGATGGCCTCGCACGGCGGGCGTAAATAATGCCGGAGTATACGGCTAAAGACTGGATGAATATACACTGTCAAAAGGCCGCTTGCAGCCTTAGATGAAAGCTGCGCGGCAAAGCGCCGCATATACCCTCTCAATCGATGGGACTGGTAGAATCGCCGCCGGTTCACACGAGGTTTTTCCATGCACGATCCCCACAGCGAACGCATGAGTAGCGGCGAGACCCGAGCGGCAAGCGGTCTGGCCCTGGTGTTCGCTTTCCGTATGCTGGGCATGTTTATGGTGTTGCCGGTGCTGGCGACCTATGGAATGGATCTCGCAGGCGCTACCCCCGCGTTGATCGGCCTGGCGATTGGCGCCTATGGCCTGACCCAGGCGATTTTTCAGATCCCGTTCGGGATTATTTCCGACCGCATTGGCCGTCGCCCGGTGATTTATCTTGGCTTGATCGTGTTCGCCCTTGGCAGTGTGCTTGCGGCCCAGTCCGATTCAATCTGGGGCGTGATTGCCGGACGCATCCTGCAAGGCGCCGGGGCGATTTCCGCCGCGGTGATGGCGTTGCTGTCGGACCTGACCCGCGAACAGCACCGCACCAAGGCCATGGCCATGATCGGCATGACCATCGGTCTGTCGTTCGCTGTGGCCATGGTGGTCGGCCCGTTGCTGACGAGCGCTTTTGGTCTGCACGGGTTGTTTCTGGCCACTGGCGGCCTGGCCCTGGTCGGGATTGTGATCGTAGCCTTTATGGTGCCGCGCTCTACCGGCACGCTGCAGCACCGAGAATCGGGCGTCGCACGTCAGGCGCTGCTGCCGACGCTCAAGCACCCGGACCTGCTGCGCCTGGATTTAGGTATCTTCGTATTACACGCAATGCTGATGTGCAGCTTCGTCGCCTTGCCCCTGGCCCTGGTGGAAAAAGCCGGCCTGCCCAAGGAGCAGCATTGGTGGGTCTACCTCACCGCGCTGCTGATTTCGTTCTTCGCCATGATCCCGTTCATCATCTATGGCGAGAAGAAACGCAAAATGAAACGAGTTTTACTCGGCGCCGTCGCGACATTGATGCTCACTGAACTATTCTTCTGGCAGTTCGGCGATAGCCTGCGGGCACTGGTCATCGGCACGGTGGTGTTTTTCACCGCGTTCAACCTGCTGGAAGCTTCGCTGCCGTCGCTGATCAGTAAAGTTTCACCGGCTGGCGGCAAGGGCACGGCGATGGGGGTGTACTCCACCAGCCAGTTCCTTGGCTCGGCGTTGGGCGGCATCATGGGTGGCTGGATGTTCCAGCATGGCGGTTTGTCGGTTGTCTTCCTCGGATGCGCCGGGCTGGCTGCACTTTGGCTGGTCTTTGCTGTTACCATGCGCGAACCTCCCTACGTCACAAGTCTGCGTTTGCCGCTATCGCCCGAGGCGATCCGCGAGGCTGGTCTGGTAGAGCGCCTGAAGGCCGTCGTAGGGGTAACGGATGCAGTCGTGGTCGCTGAAGAGGCGGCCATTTACATCAAATTGGACACCGAATTATTGGATCGCGCGACGCTCGAGCAACTGGTCAACCCAGTGCCGACAGCGCGCCCAGCCTAGGAGAACGTTATGGCCCGTGGGGTTAACAAAGTCATATTGGTCGGTACTTGCGGCCAGGATCCCGAAGTTCGCTACTTGCCTAACGGTAATGCCGTGACCAACCTGAGTCTGGCGACCAGCGAACAGTGGACCGACAAGCAGACCGGCCAGAAGGTCGAGAAAACCGAATGGCACCGCGTGTCGATGTTCGGCAAGGTCGCTGAGATTGCCGGTGAATACCTGCGCAAAGGTTCGCAGGTCTACATCGAAGGCAAACTGCAAACCCGCGAGTGGGAAAAAGACGGCATCAAGCGTTACACCACCGAAATCGTGGTCGACATGCAAGGCACCATGCAATTGCTGGGCGGCCGTCCACAGGGCGACCAACAGGGCCAGGGCGGCATGTCCAACTCGGCACCGCGTCCACAGCAGTCGCGTCCACAGCCAACCCAGCAGCCACAGCGTGAGTCGCGTCCAGCGCCACAACAGGCTGCGCCGCAACCGGCTCAGGATTTCGACAGCTTTGATGACGATATTCCGTTCTGACCCTCAGCTTTTCAGAACGTAATCCAAAAAAGCGAAGCCATTGATTTGGCTTCGCTTTTTTTATGAGCGCAGATCTTGGTGGTGCAAAAAATACAGCGCCGGAACTCAGCTCGTCTGCTGCAGCAACGGATACAGCGATATCACCAGCAACGCCGCCATGCCGAAGTTGAACACGCGTAACCAGCGCGGGTTGCGTAGCACGTTGCGCAACACACTGCCGAATCCTGCCCAAACCCCCACGCTCGGCGCATTGATCAGGGCGAACACCGTAGCGATGATCACCACGTTCATGGTGTAGCCCTGCAACGGTGTGTAGGTGCTGATTGCACCGATTGCCATCACCCACGCCTTGGGATTGACCCATTGAAACGCCGCCGCGCCCCAGAACCCCAGAGGCTTGCCTTTACCTTCAGTGTCTTCGGATGCCGGGCCCGAACGGGCGATGTTCCACGCCAGGTACAGCAAGTAAGCCGCGCCCGCGTAGCGCAGGATGGTGTAGAGCACCGGATAGGCGGTAAACGCCGCGCCCAGCCCAAGCCCCACCGCCAATACCAGCACCAGGAATCCGGAGCTGATGCCCAGGATATGCGGGATGGTGCGCTGGAAGCCGAAATTAACCCCTGAGGCCAGCAGCATGGCGTTATTGGGGCCCGGGGTGACGGACGTGACAAACGCAAATAAAGCAAACGCCAGCATCAAATCAAACGACAAGGACATGGTTTTTTCCTGGAACGGGCCTTAGCACGTCACCTGCCACTCGGGTTTCGCGGTTACAGGTGTACGGAGGCCACTTAAAGTTGGAGTCAGAGCAACGAACTGAGAAAGCCGATGGCAACCATCGAGTAGAACGCTGCGCAAATCAGCCCGAAGGACTTGCGGGTCCGGGCAAAAAAAGGTTCTGCCGAATGGGCGGAAAACGCCAGGGCGTAGGTGCAGAAAATCAGGAAACCCAACAACGCACAGGCCGCCACCAGCACAAAACTCGCCCATGCCGGTGCGTTGACGCTCAGCCCCACGGTGGTCACGGTGAACCAGGTCAAGGCCGCCTTGGGGTTGGTCAGGTGAATGCCCAACCCTTGTAGATAGAAGCCCAGGTTGCGCGTCTGTTTTGCTCGCGCTTTGGCCACCGTCGTGGCGTTCTGCGCCAGCGCACTGCGCACCGACTTCCAGGCCAGGAAGAACAGGTAGCAGGCGCCGAACAACTTCAGCCACAGGATGATCTGGGTGTTGGACATTAACAGCGCCGACACGCCGGCAGCGGTCATCGCGCCCCAGCACAACGACCCGGAAATGACCCCCGCCGCCAGCGCCAGGCCCGGTGTGCGCCCGTAGTTCAAGGAGGTGTTGGCGATGGCCAGGTTGCCTGGGCCCGGGCTGGCGGTGCCGATCACGTAGACCCCCAGTGCCGCTGCAAAACTTGAAAACTCAAACATAGGTGCACTCATACCCGTGGCGCCAGCGCGCAGTGAGCACCCCAAGCCACCGCGGCTTGAAGTGATGGTCAAAAAAGCTACTTGAAGCAACGATGATCCGGCTCTTGGGCGCGAATCTTCTCCATCCAGGGCTTGAGTTCCGATTGCTTGTACAGGCGCTCGCCCCAATTTTCCGGCGAAACCGGCAATGGCCGCCCCTGCAGGATGTAGTCGGTGAGCAGGTGAATGAACTGCTGCAGGCAATAGGCGCCCACGTGCAGGCGCAGCGAGGAAGCCGTCTCGGCGGGCGCGACGTTGAAGCGCGCCACATCGATGATCTGCCCGCTGTCCACCGAAGGGGCCAGGTGATGGCAGGTCGAACCGTAGGTTTCATCGTTGTAGTAGATCGCGTAATGCTGGCTGCCCAGGCCCCGATATTTGGGGGGCGCCGGGTGCAGGTTGATCGCGCCTTTGCGGGCATTCTTGTAGATGCTCTGCGGGAAGATGAAGTCGCCACGGTAGGAGATGATCCAGTCGCCTTCCCAATCATCCAGGTGATAAGGGTAGGGATCGCCCGGGTCCCAGCAAAACACCTCGAGGTTGGAGAACACGGTCTTGGCGAATTCCACGCCGTGATCACACCAGTCCATAGTGCACACCGACAGCAGGACTTTGTCCTTGCATGGTTCGATCGTCTGCATCTTCATTTCTCCCTTTCCAGCTAATGTGGGTGACAACGACCGTCCCCCGGTAAGCCCGCTCGATCGCTAGTACGCGACAGCCCTGACCACTGCATTGAAGCGCTCGACCATTTGCCCCAGTTCCCCTTCGCTGGTGATAAACGGCGGTGCGAACAGCACATGATTGCCTTGTGTGCCTTGCACTGTGCCGCTGCCGGGATAAATCAGCAGGCCGCGTTGCAGCGCCTCGTGCTTGAGGGCCGCGGCATAGGCGCCGCCGCCTCTGAATGGCGCCTTGGTGGAACGGCTCTCGACAAACTCGACGCCCACGAACAATCCGCGCCCGCGCACATCGCCAACGATATCCAGGTCAGCCAGGCTTTCCCTGAGCCAGGTGCGCAGTTGCTCACCCCGTTGGCGCACTTGCGTCAGCAGGTCTTCTTCGACGATGACTTGCTGTACCTCCAGGGCAATGGCGCAGGCCAGCGGGTGGTTGACATGGGTTTGGCCGTTGCCCAGTACACCCGAGCCACGGGCCATCACCGAATGCACCCGGTCACTGATCAACAGCGCCGAGATCGGCATGTAACCCGCCGCCAGGCCTTTGCCGACCGCGACCATGTCGGGCACGATGCCGTCGTCGGTATAGGCGAACAGCTGCCCGGTACGCCCCATGCCGGCCATCACCTCATCAAGGATCAGCAGCACATCGTGGCGCTCGCACACCGCCTTGATCTTGCGAAAATAACCGGGCACCGCAGGCACCGCGCCGTTGGTGGAGCCCACTACGGTCTCGGCAAAGAACGCCGCGACGTTTTCACTGCCCAGGCTACGAATCTTGGCGTCCAGTTCATCGGCCAGGCGTGTGGCGTACTGCTCCTGGCTTTCGTCGGGCCGTTGATCACGGTAGGCGTAGCAGGGGGAGACGAACTCGGCGGGTGCAAATAGTCGACCAAATACCGACTGGCGCTGCGGGTTGCCGGAGATGCTCAAGGTGCCCAGTGTGCTGCCGTGATAGCTCTGTTGGCGGGAAATGAACACTGATTTGTCGGGCAAGCCGCGCTCGCACTGGTACTGGTAAGCGATTTTCATCGCCAGCTCCATCACCTCCGAGCCGCCGGACAAGAACTGCGCACGCGCCAGGCCGCCACTGGCTGCCACCAGGCGCTCAGCGAGCTCCTCGGCGGCAGCGGTGGTGAAGCTGCCAGCATGGGCCCAGGCCAGTTTCTTCGCTTCGCGCTCGAATGCCGCGGCGATCCGCGGGTGCCCATGGCCCAGGCTCGACACTGCGACACCGCCGCAGGTGTCGAGGTAGCGTTTGCCCGTTGCATCCTCAAGCCAAACCCCGCTCCCGCCGACCGCCAGGATCGGTGAGCTGTTGAGGTTTTTGTAGATCACTTTTGACATGGGCGCAGTTCCTCAGGCAATAGGCGTTACCGTTTACTCACCGCGTGATCCCAGGCTGTCGGCGCCTGGTGAAAGCGCCGGCCGAAACGGGAAGAGTGAAACACCGAACGCGTCAGCCCGATGGGCAGCAACACGACGATAAACATCAAAAACGCAAGAAATCTCAGCACGGTAGAAGCTCCATTGAGTTAAAGGTAAGGATCAATCCAGCGGGATCTCGCTGCGCCAGTCCACAGCCTCGACGAAGGCCGGTTGGCCGGGGCGTTCCAGCACGTAACGGCCCAGGACCAGTACGTCCATTTCGGTGCGCATGAAGCAGGCGTACGCTTCCTCGGGTTTGCATACGATGGGCTCACCGCGCACGTTGAACGAGGTATTGACCAGCACCGAGCACCCCGTGCGTTCCTTGAAACTGCGCAGCAGGTAGGTGAACGGTGCGTTGTTTTCCTCGGTCACCGTTTGCACCCGTGCCGACAGGTCGACGTGGGTCACCGCCGGCAATTGCGAGCGGATATTGTTGATACTGCCCAGCCCGCGCTCCGGGCCGCCTTCTTGCCGCGACTGCTGGGATTTGATCGAGTCGGTGACCGGCGCGACCATCAGCATGTAAGGGCTTTTTTCGCAGATATCGAAATAGTTGCCGGCGTCCTCGGCCAGCACGGCCGGGGCAAACGGGCGGAACGACTCGCGGTATTTGATCTTCAGGTTCATGGTGCGCTGCATCTCGGGGTTGCGTGCATCGCCGAGAATCGAACGCGCGCCCAAGGCTCGTGGGCCAAACTCCATGCGCCCCTGGAACCAGCCCACCACCGCGCCCTCGGCCAGGCGACTGGCAACCTGGTCATACAGCCCGGCGTCGTCATAGCGGGTGAAGGGGTAGTGGTTTTCCAGCAGGAAGCGGGCGATTTCTTCGTCGCCAAAGCCCGGCCCCAGCAGGCTGCCGCTCATGGCATCAGACTTGCCACCTTCCAGGTGCGGGCGACCGCTGTGCTTGACGGCAAAGTCCAACGCCGCCCCCAGGGCGCAACCGGCATCACCGGCCGCCGGCTGGATCCAGATCGAATCAAAGCGCCCCGAGCGGCTGAGCACGCCGTTGGCCACGCAGTTCAAGGCTACGCCACCGGCCAGGCACAGATTGCGCTCGCCGGTCTGCTTGACCGCGGCAGTGGCCAGGCCCAGCACCACTTCCTCGGTGACTTTTTGAATCGACGCGGCCAGGTCGCACTCGCGCTGTGAGATCGGGCTTTCGGGTTGACGGATCGGCCCACCGAACAACTCTTCAAAAGCTTCGCCGACCATGCGCTCACCGCGCAGGTACTCGAAGTACTTCATGTTCAGGGTGAACGAGCCGTCCTCGCGGATATTGATCAGCTCGTCGCGAATCTTGTCGGCGTAGATCGGCTGGCCATAGGGCGCCAGGCCCATCAGCTTGTATTCCCCTGAGTCGACCTTGAACCCGCAATAGTAGGTCATGGCCGAATACAGCAAACCCACCGAATGTGGGTAGGAAATCGAGTTTTTCAGTTCAAGATTGGTGCCCTGGCCGTGCCAGATCGTGGTCGAATGCCATTCGCCGATGCCGTCGATGCACAACACCGCCGCGTTCTTGAACGGTGACGGGTAAAACGCCGCCGCCGCGTGGGAGCGGTGATGCTGGGAGGCCTGGGTGCGCGGCGCCTTGCCCCGGCCCAGGATTTCGAGTTGCTCGTCGACGAACTTGAGCACGTTCCACTTCCAGCGAATCCATTCCGGCATCGCATTGATGAACGTACGTGCGCCGCCGATGCCGCCGCTGGCAAACGACGAAATCACCCGGGAGAATTTTTCCTGGGGGTCTTCGTAATAAACCACCGCCTCCAGGTCATCCAGGCTGATGCCCTCGGCGTCCAGGCAATAGGCAATCGCCTGGGCCGGGAACGCCGGGTCATGGCGCACGCGAGTGAAGCGCTCTTCCTGGGCGGCAGCGACGGGCACGCCGTCCTTGACCAGGGCGGCAGCACTGTCGTGGTAGAAGGCAGAAATCCCTAAAACATAATTAGCCATTTAACTGTGCATCCTCATCACATTCCGCCAATCCATGGAGTCGCCTGCGCCAATCGAACTGCTGGCGTGTAGGCAACCTTCTCTGCGTATCAAGACCACCATTGCGCGAATGGCAGGCTTCGTAGAACCGGGATCAAGGACACCACGAGCACCAGGCTCATGGTGATATTGAACGCCTTCAAACGTTGTGGCTGGGTCAGGAAGCGCCGCAGGTACTGCCCGAAAAACACCCAGACCATCGAACACGGTGAACCGAATACAAAAAACAACAGCGCAATCAGAAACACCTGCACCGTGTACGAGCCCAAGGGCGAGGTGTAGGCCAGCACTGCGCCCACCGCCATCACCCAGGCTTTCGGGTTGACCCACTGGAACAGCGCCGCAGCGGTGAACCCCAAAGGCTTGCCTGATTGGTCACCCAGATCGGTGGTGGGGGCACTGGCAATTTGATACGCCAGGAACAACAGGTACAACGCGCCGACCACCTGCAAGCCGTCATGCAACCACGGGTACTGGCGGAACACCGCCCCGGCCCCCAACCCGACCGCCACCAGCATCAGCGGAAAGCCGATGTTGATACCGGCCACATGGCGCAAGGTACGGCCGATGCCGAAATTGGCCCCGGACGACATCAACATCACGTTGTTCGGGCCTGGCGTGACACAGGTGGCAATCACGAACAGCACGATCGAGTAGTAATCCAGTGCCTGCATGGTCATGCCCTGCTCAACGGTAATCTTCCAGCGTGCCCTGTCGACGAATGTCCACGGACACACAATGGAAACCGCCGCTCAGACTGCGCGCGTGGCGCATCTTCAGCGGTGCCACATCGATGCCGTGTTTTTCCAGTGCGCGAATCAGCGGCACTTGCTGGTCATTGATCACCGCCAGCGACGGGTTGACCATGATGAAGTTCATGCCCTGCCAGATAGAGGCACGCGGGTACGACCAGCAGTAACCGGTGTCCACCATGTCGGGGGCCCAGATGATGTCCCAGTGCTTGAACACTTCGGGCACCTGATCCTTGCCGATGCGTTCGGGGTTCAACACCACCAGCCCTGGACGCACCAGGGTGATGGTGGTGTCCAGGTGCGTACCGTCGTAGAACCCGCTGAGGGCGTGCACGCGATATTGGTCGCCGAGCACGCGCTTGAGCCACTCGTAGCCCATGCGGTTACCGCTGCGCGACACCAGGTAAAGAATGTCGCGGCCCATGCGCAGCACGTTGGCGGCATCGAAAATCGGCTCATCGTTGGCGATGATCGAGCCCTCGCGCGGGTTGACCCGGTAGGTACTGTCGGGCAGTTCCGGCTTGGGCGCGGAAATCCAGTTGGCGCCGCTGGCGAAGTACGCCTGCAGGTGTTCGCGGTAGGCAAAAGGTTCGAAGTAACGGCTGCGCAAGGCCATCGGCGCTTCAATGATGGATTTGCCGATCGGCAGCAGAACGTCCCTTGGGCAGTAGTTGTATTCGCCGTCGGTCTTCCAGTCGCCGGTGCCGAACAGTGCCGCGTGATAAGTCTCTTTGGGCCGGCGCACGGTCACCCCATGGCCGACCAGGAAGGCGGCAAAGGCGTCCAGGTCTTCCTGTGCTTCTTCAACCAGTTGTTCGGGGTAAGGCCCTGACGGAATCTCATTGGGCGAGTCGTGGTGCTCGCTGTAGTCGAGGGCGAACAGGCCCTTGTCCGGCCGCGGCACGCGTGCGCCATGGGCAATACCCACGATCATTTCCTCGAGGGGGTCCCATTCGTTATGCACTTCTACCAAAGACATAATTGCTCCTCGTGGCGTTATTGTTCGTGGGTTTGCAGCAATACCTGCCGCGTGATCGGCAAGTGATGCAGATAGCCTTTTGAAGCCGCTGTGCGGGTTGGGCGCGGGAGTACATGGTCGGCCGATGAGAGGCGCAAGCGACGCAACATCGAGGCCCATTTGCCTGGCATCGGCGCCAGGGACTCATAGCCCACGCGCACGCGCTGCCATTGCGCGGCGACCTGCTCGGCACTGGTCAACGCACGCATGTACGCGTCGATCGCATCGGCAGCCCAGGCCGAATGTCCGGTGGACACGTTATCAATGGTGTTGTGCAGGTCGACGAACGCCGTGCTGAACCCGTAGTGCCGTAAAAAGCGCCGCGCCGAACGATAGCTGCCGCCCACGCCGGACAGCTCCATCGCCAGGTTCATGCCGAGCACTTCGGGCATGAACGTCACCGGCAGTTTGCCCAGGCACAGCCAATACACGGGCAGGCGGAAGGAGTCTTCGTCCAGGCGCGGGTCTTCGGCGAATTCACGGCTACCGGTGGGGGCCAGTTCGAAATCCATGTCACGCAGGCCATCGCGATAAATTTTCGGATGATTGAGCGCCTCGATGCCGTTGCCCAATTCATCCCAATAGGTCTGGAACAGGGTGTAGCCCACGTGGGAAGACGCCAGCCCCAGGTCGGTAAAGCCTTGCAGCCACGCACCGTCGATCAGCGTCAGCGGCGCCAGTTGCAGGGTCGACTCGATGATTTCTTCACGGCTGGGCATTTGCGCCGGGTCGCTGTCATCGAACTGTTGGCCGTTCTGGTCATGCTTGTCCAGCAACCAGGCGCGCAGCACATTGGGGCCCCACTGGTCGGGCAATTGGCGCTCGGACGTCTTCAGCGACTGGCGCGAACGCTCAAGCCAACGGCTCACATAGGCATGGGCAAACTGGCGGGTGGCCGGCTGCAGCGCACGCCCCTGCAAGACAAAATAGGCTTCGCGCAGGCTCTTGGGCCAGTGCCCGGTGTCGTCGGGGCTGGCTGAGTCAGGGCGGGGCACCGTGGCGGCGCTGTCGACTGGCTGGCGTGGCAGTTGCGGCGTGGCGCCAGCCTGGGGCAACCAGTCGATCCACTGGCGAATCACGCTCAAGTCTGCCTCGCTGAAGATGCGGAACATGCGCCCGGTCGGCGCCACCAGGCTGGTGACCAGCAGGCTTTTTTTCGAGTTCCCCGGCACGATCAAACGGCTGCGCGACAGCACATCCAGCAGGGGCAACGGGTCGCGCTGCGCTTCTTCGATCCACAGCGCCAGGCTGCGCCCTTCAATCAGGTAATTCTGGTGATACACCGCGCCCACCCGCGCCAGACGCTGCATCAAATGCGCCATGGCCTGTTGGGGCGAAGTGGCCGTCAGCGAGGCGTTATACAGCCGCGCATTCCAGCGTTGCAGCGCGCCGAACAGCCAGTTGGCGCCGCGTAGCAGACGGGCCTGGCGCTCTTCGCCCTGCTCGATGATGCGGTGCGCGACCCATTGGCTGATATGGCGCAACGAAGCCGGTTCCAGGCCGGGGAATGACGCGCTCAGATCCAGCCGGCCGAGTTCCAGCGCCAGCCCTTCAAGCTGGCCCATGGCTGCCCAGCCCGGGCAAAGCCCGACGGCGCGCAAGGCCCAATCGACACCGCAGAGTTCATCACCGTAGGCATCGCTGCGCCGGCTGAGGGCAAGCAACAGCGCGGGCAGTTCGAACTCGTCGTCATGCAGGTCCGGCAGGGTCGCCAATTGCGCCGGCGCCAAGGCGTAGGTGGTCAGCTGTAGCTGGCCCAACAACGCGTTGAAGTGATGGCCGCGGGAGGCGTTCGGGTAGCCGACGCCGATGTCATGGGCAAACAGTTGCATCAGGCGCAGCTGCGCGGGGTCTTCAAATACCCCGGGTGCGCTCAGGCCCTGCAGCCAGCAGCCGAGCACCGAGGCCATCGGTGCCGAATAAACCGCCAATGCCTGGGCAAAAGCGCGGGCGTTGTGCTGTTCGACGGCGGCGGTGGCGGCGCCGGCATACGCCGACGCCTGTTCCGACTGCCACGCATCGATCCGCTGTGACAGCAGCGGCAGCTGCACCGGCTCGACGTCTTTGCCCAGCAGGGTGTCGAGGTACTCCGTATCCAGGAAACATTCAGGCTCCAGCGCCAAACGATAGAGTTCGCGCCACCTGTCGTCTGCGGGGATGCGTGTTGGAATCGAGCCATCCATAGCCATTACCTTCCAGTGCCGCGTCAGAACATCGGATAAATGGAGGAGTCAGGTTTCTTCTTCTTTTTTCCAAACAGGCGTTGGAAAAACTTCTTGATGGATTTCATGTGCAAGTCCTTTTAGCGGGTGACATCGAGAATAAGTTTTGAAACCAGGTCGTTGCCGGCATCGGTGAAATGGATGCGGTCGACGAACTGCCAGTCTTGCGGGCCCAGTGCCTCAGCCAGCAATGGCGTGATGTCGACAAACTCCACCCCCATGGCCCGCGCCCCGTCGCGCAAGCGCTGGGCGTAGGCTTCGCGCACCGAGGTTTGCAGGATGTCGCCATACACCTCGGTGAAATTGCCGAGTTGGTCGAGTTCGGCAAACAGTTGCTCTTCCTCATGGCTGCCGGTCTCGCGGACCCAGCCGGCGAGCGGTTGCAGGATGAACGTCAGCTTCGCACCCATGTCGGTGGCCAGGGCGCGCCAGATATCCAGGTGCTGCAAGGTCAGGTTGGCGGCGTAGTCGATCTGTTCCTGCATCGACGGCGGCGTGGGTTGCTCGGGCTCCTGAGGCTTGCCGAACAGATTCGACAGGCTCCAGTTGCTGGCGGTCGGCTGCTGTGGCGTCAAGGCATCGAAAAACTGATGGCAGTTGAAAAACGCGCCGTGCTCGCCCCGATAGGCGTGAGGCTGACGTGCCAGGCCAAGGTTGTTGAAACCGGAGAACAGCACGATTTCATCCACCTTGGGCAGGTGGTGCCGGTTGAGGGTGAACAGCACCAGCTCTTGGGTAGAGTTGAAGCTGCGGCCGCCGAAATTGACCCAGCGCTGGCCACGGGGATCGTTCTTCGTGAGGCGCGAAGCAAGGGTCCAGCTGTCGGCGCTGGCGCCAATGCCGAACACGGTGGAGCTGCCCGCCAACAGGCGTACCGGGCCATTGCCCTTGACACCATCGACCACCGAATAGCGGGTACCCAATGACTCGGAGTAGCGAAAGCCGGATGAATCGGTATTGACCACGGGGGAAGCATGGTCAGTGGGG
Organism: Pseudomonas sp. 910_23; assembly: GCF_052850795.1. Classification (NCBI taxonomy): domain Bacteria; kingdom Pseudomonadati; phylum Pseudomonadota; class Gammaproteobacteria; order Pseudomonadales; family Pseudomonadaceae; genus Pseudomonas; species Pseudomonas sp. 910_23. Next base: position 51,089 of record NZ_VXCZ01000009.1, read on the forward strand.
TGGAAGTACATCAAATAGGGCAGCCATCGAACTTCACCGGCATCGGTGAATTTCTGTTCGTACTCGGCCATCTGCGGTGTGAGCGTCGTCCTTGTCGTCATAGCGCTTGATCCATTTGGTATTCGCTGGGCAGATTCAAACACCTGGTTGGTTTGTCAGGTGCTTGCTTTGTAGGGCATTTCTGAAAATTTGGTGCGTACAGTGCTGCTTTACTACTTTGTAACTACATTTGTACCAACCTTGTCCAAGGTCTCGTGCACTGTTATGGGACCTATCATCCCAAGGCGACGACGTGTATTGCAGATACAGCAGAACTCAATCTTTTGAATACAGATTGGGGTTTTATGCTGAAAATTTTTCAAAAAAAGGCCAATCTGTAACTTCTTAAGCGACAGATCAGAAGCTACAGTCGGGCCTATGACTCTATACCTGAACCTCGCCGAATTCATCAGCAGCCGCATCGAGCAGGGCCTGTACGGGCCCGGTGAGCGGTTGCCATCTGTACGCACCCTCAGCCATGAGCACGGCGTCAGCCTGACGACCGTGCAACAGGCCTACCGTGTATTGGAATGTTCGGGGTTGGCGGTATCGCGTCCCAAGTCGGGTTATTTCGTGCCGTCGGACCGGCGCGTGGCGCCTTTGCCACAGATGGGCCGACCCATCCTGCGGCCGGTGGACATTTCCCAGTGGGACATGGTCCAGGAACTGATACGCCTCGATCAAGGCGCCGGTATCGTGCAACTGGGGTGCGGTATGCCGGACATCAGCGTGCCGACCCTCAAGCCGCTGCTGACCGCCATGGCCCGTATCAGCCGGCGCAGCGACAACACCAGCCTGCAATACAGCCACATCCAGGGTGTATTGGCCTTGCGCGAACAGATCGCCCGGCTGTCCATCGATGCGGGTGTTCGCCTGACCCCGGCCGACCTGATTGTCACCAGTGGCTGTCAGGAAGCCCTGTCTACCGCAATCCGTGCGATTTGCGCGCCCGGCGATATCGTGGCGATCGCCTCGCCGAGCTATTACGGGATGATGCAGATCCTCAAGGCGGCCGGTCTCAAGGCGCTGGAGATCCCCAGCGACCCCGTGACCGGCATCAACCTGGAAGCCCTTGAGATGGCCCTGGAGCAGTGGCCGATCAAGGTCATCCAATTGACCGCCAACTGTAACAACCCCATGGGCTACATCATGCCCGACGAGCGCAAGCTCAAGCTGATCCGCATGGCCCAACGCTTTGACGTGCCGATCATCGAAGACGATATCTACGGTGATCTGTCGCATCGCTATCCGCGGCCACGCTCGCTCAAGTCCTTCGATGAAGACAACCGCGTGGTGTTGTGCAGTTCGTTTTCCAAGACCGTGGCCCCTGGCCTGCGCGTCGGCTGGATCGCTCCGGGGCGTTACCTGCCCCAGGTGCTGCATATGAAGTTCATCGGCTCTGGCGCCACCGTCACCCAACCGCAATTGGCCGTGGCCGAATTTATCGCCAAGGGTAATTACCAGTTGCACCTGCGGCGTATGCGCAAGCAATACAAGCGCAACGGCGATCTGATGAGTGAGTGGGTCAAGCGCTATTTTCCGGCGGGGACCCGCGTCAGCCAGCCTCAGGGCGGCTTTACGCTGTGGGTCGAATTGCCCGGGGAGTTCGATACCTACGCCCTCAACCGACTGTTGGAAGCGCAGGATGTGCAGGTGGCCAACGGCAATATTTTCTCGGCAGCGGGAAAATACCGTAATTGCATCCGGCTGAACTTCGCCAACCCACCCACCCGCAAGGTCGAGATGGCCGTGCAAAAGGTCGGGCAAACCGTTGGCCAGTTGATACAGATGGAGCTGGACAACCCCCTCACCGCGCAACAATGGCAGCCTCAGCCCTCTGCGTTTTGATCGGTTGCGTGCTCACTTGGCGGCATTTGTTCTCAAGGATCACAAGATTTAGGCTGTAGCCCTCTTTGACAAGAAGGAAAGCAGCGATGACCTGGTCTGCCAAGCAGTACACCCTGTTCGAACAACAGCGCACTCGCCCGGTCCGTGACCTGGTGGCGGCGATTCCCGAAACCGACGTGCGCACTGCCGTCGACTTGGGCTGCGGGCCGGGCAACTCCACAGCGGTACTGGCCGAGCGCTTTCCCCAAGCGCGAGTCACCGGCATGGACAGCTCCGACGACATGCTGGCCGACGCCCGCGAGCGCTTGCCGGCGTTGAGCTTCGAACTGGCAGATATCGGCGCCTGGAATCCAGCACAAAAATTCGATGTGATTCTGGCCAATGCCTCACTGCAATGGCTGCCCGACCACGCCGCGCTATACCCGCACTTGGTCAAACAACTGAACCCTGGCGGTACGCTGGCGGTGCAAACCCCGGACAATCTCGACGAGCCCGCCCACCGGTTGGCCCGCGAAGTGGCGGCCGACGGCCCATGGTCGGCGAAGATCGGCGCGGTCAAACACTATGAGCGGCACACCGCGAGTTACTACTACGAGTTGCTAAGCAAGCACTGCAGTACGGTGGATGTGTGGCGCACCACCTATCAGCACCCGTTGGCAGATCATGCGGCGGTGGTGGAGTGGTTCAAGGCGTCGGCATTGCGGCCCTTTCTTGCGCCGTTGACCGACGATGAAAAGGCCGCCTTCCTGCAGCAATATCAGGCGCGAATTGCCCTGGCTTATCCAGCCCTGGCCGATGGCACTGTGTTGCTGCCCTTTCCGCGCCTGTTCATCATCGCGACACGCTAACGTGATCGGCGTAAGTGGCGGTCACGCGGCCGCCGTTTGCGTCTGCAAGTATTCCTGCGCCGACATGACGCCCGCATAGCCAAATGCCAAGGATGCCATGTACGCCCCATGCACCTGCGCCGCTGGAATCACCTGGCCGTTGAATTCCTGATCGCGAGTAGCACAAGCGTCATGGATCACCGTGACCTTATAGCCCAGGTCCGCCGCCGCCCGCACCACGGCGTCCACACACATATGACTCATGCTGCCGACCACCACCAGATCGGTGATGCTGCGCTGCTCCAGCAACTCGCGCAGATTGGTTTGGCGAAACGCATTCACAAAATGCTTGAGCACTACCGGTTCATCACCCTCGTTCAACACTTTGTCGTGCAAGCGGGCGCCGTCGGAGCCGGGCGTGAAGAACGGCGCGTCGTCGCCTTCAAACTCATGGCGTACGTGAATCACCGCATCGCCTGCCTGTCGAAATGCCTGTAGCACCTGCGCCGCCTTGTCCGCCGCGGCTTCTACGCCGTCAAGCGGCCACTTGCCCTGAGGGAAGTAGTCGTTCTGGATATCGATTAGGATGAGCGCTTGCTTGGCCATGTATGTTGCCTCCTGATGGGTTGATGGGCCCAGTATCTTAGCTGGCGCCGAGGTTGAGAATTGGCCGCACCGACAATAACAGGGGGAAAACTGACAATGGCCGTGGAACGCGCGACGCTCGAACTGGGTGTATTGATCTATCAGGGCGCGCAACTGGCCGCCGTGCATGGCCTGACCGACCTGTTCGGGGTCGCCAATCGCATCGCCGCCGAGTACCAATCTGCGCAATTGCCGCTGCTGCGGGTCAGCCACTGGCAGGTGGACGCCCACGGCACGCCTGCGCGCGTGTTCGACAGCCACCCGGCGCCGGCCCAACCGATGATGGCTCTGCTGGTACCGCCGTCGATTGGCGAGTTCACCGAAGACCAGGCGCCGCCCGTACTGCTGGAGTGGATCCGCCAGCAGCATGCTGCCGGCACGGTGCTTGGCGGTGTGTGCATCGGCTCGATCATGTTGGCGCGTAGCGGTCTGTTGGATGGGCGTAGCGCCACCGCTCACTGGTCGTCCTCGGAGTCCTTCGCGGCCCGTTACCCGGCAGTGCGCCTGGAAGCGGATAAGCCCATCGTCGATGACGGCGACCTGATCACCACCGCCGGGCTGATGGCTTGGTCCGAACTGGGCCTGCGCCTGGTCGACCGGCTGATGGGGCCCAGTGTCGCCGCCGACACTGCGCGTTTTCTGGTGATCGAACACAGCGACAGTGCCCGCCAGTGCGGAAGCAACTTTGCGCCGATCCTCAGGCATGGCGACAGTGCGATCCTGAAGGTCCAGCATTGGCTGCAAGCCAGTGGCGCAGTGGATGTTTCGGTGGCGGCGATGGCGCAGGCGGCAAACCTGGAAGAGCGCACGTTTTTGCGCCGTTTTCGCAGTGCGACGGGGCTTAAACCCACCGAGTACTGCCAGCATCTGCGGGTCGGCAAGGCGCGGCAGATGCTGGAGTTCACCAACGGCACGATCGACCACATCGCCTGGACCGTGGGTTATCAGGACCCCAGCGCTTTTCGTGCACTCTTCAAGAAGATTACTGGCTTGACCCCCAGCGACTACCGCACCCGGTTTGGCGTTTGAATCGTGCAGAACGCAGGGGGGTTGGGGCATCGTCGTGCAGAATAGAGCAGGCTAACTGCCATCGCTTTTAGTGCAACTCATTGATTTGAGAAACATCCCTCACAAAGCCGCGTTGGCCTGATCCCTGCAACTTTCCCACCACACACATGGCGGGATAGCCAAGGGGGACGCATGACCCCGACAAATCGCAACAAATTGGTGGTCGCACACTCGACGCGCGAAGGTGCACCATTGCATGAGGTTGAAACCAACCGCGCATTGGCCCGCTGGCTGGCGCAGATATTGGGGCTCAAGTTCGGTGGCAGTTACGACCCCCAGATGCACGCCGGTCGCGAGCTGTACCTGCTACCCACGCAAACTCTGGTCGGTCCCGCCCTGGCGTTGAAGCTTGACGTCAGAGGGCCGGAAGATTTGTGGGGCGGCTATGTCGATCACGATTTCATTTGTACCAAAGCGATCAGCCACGGCCTGTTGAGCCCTGAGGCAAAGGCCCCTGAAGGTTGGTCGCCGATCTTCTGCGAGCGCGTACGCGACGTTGTGTTGGATGGCTTGAGTGTGTTCGCCCTGGAAGACGCCAAGCCCGCCGCCGCGCGCTTGCTCTATAGTGGCCCGATCCGTATGAAACCGGTGCACGCCTGTGCTGGACGGGGCCAGGAAGTTATCCACAGTCTCGATGAGTTCGACGCGATAGTGGCGCGTCCTGACGCCGCGAAGTTGTTCAGCGCCGGCGTGGTGCTGGAGCAAGACCTGCACGACGTAGTTACCCACAGCGTGGGCCAGAGCTTTATCGGTGAGCACGTATTCAGCTATTGCGGCGAGCAATACCTGACCCGGGACGGGCAGGGCGAGGAGGTCTACGGCGGCTCCAACTTGCTCGTCGTGCCCGGCTACTATGAAGACTTGCTGCAATTGGCCCTGCCTGACGATGTGCGGCAAGCCATCGAGCAAGCCCGGGTTTTCGATAATGCTGCCGACGAAGCCTACCCGGGGTTCTACGCCTCGCGGCGCAATTACGACATCGCCCAGGGCCTGGACAGTGACGGCCAGCGCCGTAGCGGCGTGCTCGAACAGTCCTGGCGCATGGGCGGGGCCAGCAGCGCGGAAGTCGCGGCGCTGCAGAGTTTCATCAACAACCCGAGCCTCAAGGCCATCCGCGTGTCCTCGGTGGAAACCTACGTGGATCAAGCGCTGCCGGCGGATGCCATTGAGGTGTACCGAGGCCCGGCCGAAAACAGCGACTTTCTTCTCAAGTATGTGACGGTTCAATCTTATGACGGCTAGAAGCGAGAGCATCAGTATCGATGTAGATGACGAACAGATGAGTGGGACATTCCTCAGCCCCAAGTCCAAAGTGCCCGGCGTATTGTTTGTGCACGGTTGGGGCGGCAGCCAGGAGCGCGACCTGGAACGCGCCAAAGGCATCGCGGGGCTGGGTTGTGTATGCCTGACCTTCGACCTGCGGGGGCACGCCGGCACCGGCATTCCCTTATCGCACGTCACCCGCGAAGACAATCTGCGCGACCTGTTGGCCGCCTACGACCGGCTGCTGTCCCACCCGGCCATCGACACCTCGGCAGTGGCGGTGGTGGGCACCAGCTATGGCGGATACCTGGCGGCGATTCTCACTTCGTTGCGCCCGGTGCGTTGGCTGGCGCTGCGGGTGCCCGCGCTGTACCGCGACCAGGAATGGCTCAAGCCCAAGCGTGAGCTGGATAAAGCCGACCTGATGGATTACCGCGGCACGTTGGTACGTGCCGAAACCAACCGTGCCCTGCACGCCTGCGCGCAATTTACCGGTGATGTGCTGATTGTGGAATCGGAAACCGACGACCATGTGCCCCATGCCACCATCATGAGTTATCGCGCGGCGTGCCAGCAGACTCACTCCCTGACCCACCGCATCATCGACGGCGCGGACCATGCCTTGAGCGACCCGGTGTCGCAACAGGCCTATACCTCGATCCTGGTGGACTGGATTACCGAAATGGTAGTGGGTGAGCGGTTGAGCATTATCCAATCCCGATAGACGTTAAGCGGGTGTCTTCTTCACCCGCAACGCCTTGGCCTTGGCCTCCACCCCCAGGTACATCACCAACGCAATCAGCAATGGGCAAATAAAGTAGATTGCCCGATACGCGATCAACCCGGCCAGCAGACTCCCGCGCGACGCCTCATGCTGTAACAACCCGATAAACACTGCCTCCAACACCCCAAGCCCGGCGGGTATATGGGTGACCACACCGGCAATCGCGCTGATCAGCAACACGCCCAATACCAGCGGGTAATCGAGTTTGGCGGGCAGCAAGGTAAAAATAACCGCTGCCATGAGTGACCAGTTCAAGGCGCCCAGGGCCAGTTGCAGGCAGGCCATGCGCAGCGACGGCAAATTGATCTCGATGCCGCGGATCGACCACGCACGTTTTTTCGAAAACCGGCACGCCGCCAGGTAACCCAGGCTCGCGATCACCAGCAACACGCCCACACCTTGCAGAGCGCCGGTGCTGAGCTTCCAACCCGGTGGCAAGGTGACCAGCCCGCTGCTGAACACTACCCCGGCCAAGGCCATATAGCCGAACCAATTGGTGGCCAGGCTCAGGCCGAGGATCTTGGCGATATTGCTGGTGCTTACCCCCAATCGCGAATACAGCCGGTAACGCATGGCGATGCCGCCGACCCAGGCGCTCAGATTGAGGTTGAACGCATAACTGATAATGCCCACCGGCAGGATCTGCTTCCAGCGCAGGGGCTGGCGAATGTAGGTCCGTCCGATCAGATCGAAGCAGGCGTACACGATAAAGCTGCACAGCGTCAGCGCGCCGGCGATCAGCAATGTGCTGACTTTGAAGTCGCTCAACGTCTGCAGCACTTCGCTCCAGTCGATGCGCCGGGCAAGCAGGGTGAAGAGCACTATCAGTAGCAGGAAGAACGCAATGGTCAGGGGCTTCTTCCAGCGCTGGAACCGTGAGCCGTTTTTCTCAGACGTCATGGGCTGGACTCTCAATGGGTTTCAAACGCGGCTTGTGTGCCGGCAACCAACTCGCCAGCGCGGGAAAGTGGCGCATGACATGGAACACCAGAAACCCCACGGTCAGGCGCCACAACCACAGGCGCGGCTTGCGCTTGGCGGGCATGGTCTGGCAATGGTCTCGTGCCAGGGCTTCCAGGCTCTGGTACAGCTGCTGGTTGAAGGCGCGGTCACGAATCAGCACGTTGGCTTCCAGGTTCAGCGCCAAGCTCAGCGGGTCGAGGTTACTTGAGCCCACGGTGCTCCATTCGTCGTCCACCAGCGCCACTTTGCCGTGCAACGGGCGTTGGCAGTACTCGTGAATCACCACGCCATCCTTGAGCAGATAGTCGTAGAGCATGCGCGCCGCCAGCTTGGCCAGCAGCACGTCGGGCTGGCCTTGCATGATCAACTGCACCTGCACGCCCCGGCGCGCTGCGTTACGAATCTCGCGCAGCAAGCGATAGCCGGGGAAGAAATAGGCATTGGCAATTACCACCCGCTGCCGGGCCTGGCTCAAGGCGTGGATATACGCTTCTTCGATGTCGTCGCGATGCTGGATATTGTCGCGATAAATCAGGCGCACCAGCCCGTCGCCGTGCTCGTCTGCCCATGGCGAAGGCCGTTGCTGGCGTCGGCGCCAACCTCTACGGGCGCGCACCTGGCGGCCACTTTGGGCGAGGGCGAAATGGTGCAAGTCGGCCACTGTCGGGCCGATGATCTGTACCGCGTAATCCTGCTTGGCTTCGGGGCCGAAGTCCCCCAGGTGATCAGCGGAAAAATTGATCCCGCCGATAAACGCCACGCTAGCGTCCACCACCACGATCTTGCGGTGCAGGCGACGAAACCAGTTGGTGCGAATGCCGAGGGTTTTGGATGCCGGGTCAAACATCTGCACGATCACGCCGGCTTCAGCCAGTGCGCGCAGAAAGGCCGGGCTCAGTTCGCCGCAGCCGAAACCGTCAAGGCTGACCACCACCTTGACCCCGCGTTGCGCGGCTTCGATGAGAATGCCTTGCAGCTCATGACCGACCTTGTCTTCAAAGAGGATGAAGGTCTCCAGCAGGATTTCCCGCTGGGCGTCGCGCATGGCCTCGAACACCGCGGGAAAATAGGCCTCGCCATTTTCCAGCAATTGCACACGATTGCCGCTCTGCCAGCCGTAGTCCAGGTCGCGGGCCTTGCTGTCATCCGGCGGCTGGTCGGTGGCGATATGTTCTACCGCAATGCTCATAACTCAATCTCCACCGACAGGGGCACATGGTCTGACAGGTGCGACCACGGCCGCGTGGTGAGCACGCGCGGGTTGTGGATGGTCAGGTTGCGCACATAGATGCGATCCAGCGGCAGTAACGGCAGGCGTGCCGGGAACGTACGCGCAGGCTTGCCGTGGGCGTGGATGAACACCTCCTGCAGGCCGCTTTGACTCAGGTCGGCCTTTTGCCGCCAGTCATTGAAATCGCCGGCGACCACCAGGGGTGCATCCGCCGGGATCTGGCCAATACGCTGCTCAAGCAAGCGCAGTTGCTGTTGGCGATGTACCTCGCGCAAGCCCAGGTGGATGCAGATGGCATGCACCTCGCGTTCGCCGCCCGGCAGGCGCAGTACGCAATGCAGCAGGCCGCGGTTCTCATGGCCGCTTTGGGAGATGTCGAGGTTGTCGTAACGAATGATCTGGAATTTTGACAGCAGCGCGTTGCCATGGTCGCCATGGGGGTAGACCGCATTGCGACCATAGGCAAACTGCGGCCAGATGCTGTCGGCGAGAAATTCGTACTGCGGCATCTTCGGCCAGTCGCTATAGCGCTGGGGATGGCGCTCGTGGGTGCCGTGGATCTCTTGCAGGAACACCATATCGGCACCGACGCTGCGCACCGCTTCGCGCAGTTCGGGCAGGATGAAGCGTCGATTCAGGGCGGTGAAGCCTTTATGGATATTCACCGTCAGCACGGTAAAACGCGTGATGGCGGTGGTGGGGGGCACGGGGATCAGCTCGGGGTGAGTCATGGCAACACTCCCGGTTCCGGCAACTGCCCGGGTGCCGTGAGCAGGTGCTTGTCCAGCCCGAAGCGCTGTAACAACTGGCGCGCATCGAAAGGCGCGCGCACCTTGATGTCATTGTCGAAAAAGCAGAACACGTCACGCTGTTTGCGCACGCGGGGTTTGCGCTGCGGGGCGACAAGGTGCGCATCCGCCGGTTGTTTGCCGTGCGCCCAGCGCTCGATACGGTCACCCCAGCGTTTGAGCGCCTCACTGGTATAGCCACTGGCGTAGAGCTGCTTGTCGCCGTGTAATCGCAGGTACATGAAGTTGGCGGTGACGTCTTCGATATAGGGCCACTTGCCGGCGGTGTCAGCCACTACAAGGGCAACACCGTACTTGTCCAGCAGCTGCACAAACTCCGGTACCGCAAAGCTCATGTGGCGAATTTCCACGGCATGGCGCAAGGTTTTTTTGCCATAGGCTTTCATGCCTGCCTTGCCGTTCAGGCGCGGCTCGTGCTGGCGGGCGAGGGCGGCGGCCTGTTGGGTGTTGGTGGGTAAATCGGCCAGGAAGGCTTCGAACAGTGCGGCGTCGAATTTGAAGCTGGGCGGGAACTGCCAAAGGATGGGGCCGAGTTTTTCTTTGAGCTCCAGCACCCCGGAGGCGAAGAAATTGGCCACGGGCTTGTGCACCTCGCGCAAGCGCAGGATATGCGTGACATAGCGTGGCGCCTTGACGCTGAACATGAATCCCTCAGGCGTATCGGCGTACCACTGCGCATAGCGCTTGGGGGTTTGCAGCGCATAGAAAGAACCGTTGATTTCAATGCTGCTCACGGCGCGTGACGCAAACTGCAACTCGCGTTTCTGGGTCAGCCCGTCGGGGTAGAAGTCCCCGCGCCAGGGCGTGTAGCGCCAGCCGGAAATGCCGATATGAATCGCCGCCATGGTTGCTCCTGTGGAGGTGGGGTGCGTTATGGGATGACTGCGATATTTGGCGGAAAGTTTCCACGTTCCTACAGACGGTACGGGGTGCGAAATGTGGGAGGGGACTTGCCCCCGATAACGGTGCATCAGTCATGAAGTTGCTGACTGACAGCCTGCTATCGGGAGCAAGCCCCCTCCCGCAATTTGAATCACATGCCCGCAAACACAGGGAACGATCAAGGCTCAAACCCGTCAGTTCCTTACAGACCCTTCTGAAGGAGCCCGCTGTTTTGCTGAATTTAAAGACTGCATTACTGCTCGGGGCGCTGCTGTTCTGCGGCAGCGGCGCATTGCAAGCTGCTGCCACCGCGCCTGAGTCCGACGCGGCGGCCAAGCCCGAGTTGCTGGTGGAGGGCGGCCTGCTCGGGGCCATCAGTTCCAGCATTGATGATGTGCAGCAGAAGCTCGATCTGAACCAGAACTTTATCGACGAGTGGCGCCTGCGGGCCGACCGGGCCGCGAATGAAGTCGGGCGGCTGGTCGACCAGACCGCCGCACGCTCGCCGTGGAGTGTGGCCGGGGATTTCCTGCTGTTATCCGCCGTTTGGGTGGGTGCTTTTGCGCTGCTGACGTTACTGGGGCGCTTTATCGTGCGGCGCTTGAGCCTGCGCGCCTTTTTCCGCCGGCGGGCACGCTTGCTGGGCGTGCTGGGGTATGTGGTGCCTTACACCATCCCTGCGGTTATCTGCCTGCCATTGACGCTGTATGTCAGCCATTTTCTCGCCTCTTCCGTAGGACGGGCACTGGCGCTGTGTTTTGCCTACGCCACCAGTAGCGGCATCTTTTCCACCTCCATGCTGCTGTGCGTGATCGTCATGTTCAATGTCGGCCACAAGCGCCCGGCGGTGCAGATCATTCGCGACTATTGCCCCAAACCGCTGTTCCTGATCGGCTTCCTTGCCGCTCTCAGCGACGCGCTCACCAGCCCGCAGATCGCCCGGCAGCTGGGCGGCAACATCACCAGCAGCGTTGCGGTGTTTACCGGGCTGTTCGCGACAGTGATCTTCGGTGTGCTGGTGGTTCGCCTGCGTCGCCCGGTGGCGCATTTGATTCGTAACCGGCCGTTGGCGCAGCGCCTTAAGCATCCGGCGTTGCAGCAATCGCTGCGGGTATTTTCCGGGCTGTGGTATTGGCCGATCCTGTTGATGGTACTGGTCTCGGCGATCAACTTGATCGGTGCCGGCGACGATAATCAAAAGGCCCTGCGCTGCGCCTTGTTGACCACCATCCTGCTGATCGGCACGGTATTTCTCAGCACGGTGCTGCAACACTTGTTCAAGTCGCGCAGCCAAGTGGCGATACAGCGCAGCAGTGCCTACAAGGAGCGCTTTCTCAGCCTGTTGCACGCGATATTGCGCATTGTGATGGCCATCGCTTTTATCGAGATACTGGGGCGTATCTGGGGCGTGTCGCTGTTCGAGTTCGCCCAACGCAACTCAGTGGGCCGGGCGATCAGCGATTCGCTCAGCAGTATCGGCCTGATCCTGCTGATGACGTGGCTGTTCTGGGTGGTGCTCGATACGGCGATTCAGGAAGCGCTCAAGCCCCCGGTGAACAAACGTTCCAGCCGCCAGCCCAGTACGCGGGTCAAAACCATCCTGCCGCTGCTGCGTAATGCGGTGAAAATCATTCTGGTGGTTATCTGTGCGATCACCACCATGGCCAATCTGGGTATCAACGTCGCGCCGTTGCTCGCGGGTGCGGGGGTGGTCGGCCTGGCGATTGGTTTTGGCTCCCAGCAGTTGGTGCAGGACGTGATCACCGGCCTGTTTATCATCATCGAAGACACGCTCTCCATCGGCGACTGGGTGGTGCTCGATTCCGGCCACGCCGGTACCGTCGAGGGCCTGACCATCCGCACCCTTCGCCTGCGCGACGGCAAGGGCTTTGTGCATTCGGTACCGTTCGGGCAGATCAAGGCGGTCACCAACCAGTCGCGCCAATTCGCCTATGCGTTCTTCTCGGTGCAGTTCACCTACGACACCGACGTGGACAAGGCCGTGGAGCTGATCCGTGAAGCAGGCCAGTCGATTCGTGACGACGTGTTCCTCAAGTACAACCTGCAAGGGCCACTGGAAGTGTTCGGCGTGGACAAGATGGACCTCAATGGCGTGGTGCTCACGGCGCAATTCCGCACGGTATCGGGTGGGCAATATGCGGTGAGTCGAGCGTTCAATCAGCGCTTGAAAAAGCTTGTGGATAACTGTGACGAGGTGCATTTTGCGCAGACTTATCCACAGCAGGTGTTGTTGCCCAAGCGTGTGGCGCAGGAGGATGAGCCAGAGGCCGAGCAAGCCAGGCCGCAATGATGAGAGTGGCTGTTCCGGCCCCATCGGGAGCAAGCCCCCTCCCACATTTGGATGTGTGAACACATTCAAATGTGGGAGGGGGCTTGCTCCCGATGAGGGCCTAAAGGTCAGCGCCTGATCAACTTCTCCTGCACTGCCTGCTGATCCATCTCCAGCAACACCTGCTGCTTGCCGGCGACCATCACCGCCGCCGGCAGCCCATCGCGATATACAATCCGATTACCGCTCACCGCCGGCACTTTGGCCCCCGGTAGCAGCGTGCCCACAAGGTTCAATGGATCCGCCCCGCACACCGCGATCAAGCTCCCGTCATGTGCCCGCCGCCGCACCTCGCGCAGCAAGGGTATCGCCTCCGGCAACGCAAACTGTTCGCCCGCCAACCCACTGACAAACCGCCCGCCACGAATCTCCCCGCGTGCCTCCAGCCGATGGAAGGTGCGCAGCAATTCACGCCAGCTCGGCAACCAATCCGCCTCGCGCTCCAGCAAGCGCCAGAACACCACGCCGTAACGGCGCAGCAGGGTCATCGCCACATGCTCCAGGGTTTCGGCCGAATGCGCGCCGGCGGCGGTCGAGGAGCGGCGCACCAAGGCCCAGCGACCGGCATCATCCATGCCGCCGACAAACGCTCCGCGCCCACGCCGACTGCTGCGGGCCTGGCGTTTGCTGGCGGGCGTGGTCAGGGCGCGCAGCCCGGCGAAGCTGTCGGCATTCACCAGGCCGGCGCCTACCAGTTCCTGCAAGGCTGTCTCCAGCTCGCTGCGCAGCAGGTGGGCCTCGTGCACCAGTTCATCAAAAAACAAGGCGCCGTGTTCGCGCAGGGCCGAGTGGACTCTCTGCGCCTTGGGCGACAGCGTGGTGCTGTCGGTGGGCTCGGTCAGCCCGCTCCACAACGCTACCTGGCTACGGGGGAGCAAAACCACCGGGGTGCTGCGCAACGCCATGGCGCCGGCCTTGTTGCTTAAGCGCGTCCATACCAGCTTGCCGCTGCGGCACAGGTCATCGAGCCAGGTCGATGAATAATCCTTGATGCGCGCGCTGAGCAGGTCAGTGTCCCAGGCCGACGTGGCGGCGGCATAACCTTCGAGTTGGCTGACTATCTGCGGCAATACGGCGCTGCCCTGGCCACGGGTACTGTCGGACAGGTGCTGCCAATCGAACAGAAAGCGCATGAAATCCTGCAATGCCACCGGCTCGATCTCTCGGCGCAGGCGCTTGACCGTGTAGCGATGAATGCGTGCCAGCAAGTGACGTTCGCACCATTGTTCCTGCGTGGCACCGGGGCTGAAGTGCCCGCGCAGCACGTAGCCTTCCTGCTCCAGGCGCGACAGGGCCTGAGTGATTGCCGCCACGGGCAGCGCCAGGGGGGCAGCGATTTCGACCAGGTTCAACGGGCCAAAACCACTGAGGCGCGCACGCAGTACTTCTAACAGCGCGTCATCAAACTCCCAGGGCTCGTCGAACCCGGGCAGCAGTGGCAAATTGTTAGGGTAGAGCGCCTGCAAGCAACTCAAGCGCTCAACGGCGACCCACATGCCGTTGTGCAACTGACAGGCTCGCCCGGCCTTGGCCAAGGCGTGCAGCCATGCGGCCCATTGCGGCGCAACTTCAGGGGCTGCGATGCACGCCAGGCTCATCAGCGCTTCATGCATTTCATCTACGCCATTGGGCGCGGGCCAGGCTTCTTCGCGAACGCCGGCGATAGCCTCGGCATCCAGTGCGCCCAGGTCGTCGGTGCTCTGCGGGTCGCTCCAGCGTCGGTTGAGCACGGCCTGGGTGCGGCGCTCTTCCAGCGGGGCGTCGTCGAGAAAGGTGTAGGGCTTGGCGCTGAGAATTTCCGCAGCCATGGGCGAAGGGGCGGGCAGGTCGCGGCTGATCAATCGGACTTCCCCGCGTTCCATGCGCCGCAGCAGTGCCAGCCAGGCTTCACTGTCCATGGCTTCATGCAAGCAATCGTCGAGGGTTTGTTCCACCAGTGGGTGGTGGGGGATTTCGCGCTCGCCGGCGAGGTTTTCCAGGCAGGCGATCTGGTCCGGAAAGACGCTGGCGATCAGGTCTTCGCTCTTCATGCGCTGGATCTGCGGCGCCACCTTGCGCCCACCGGTGTAGCGCGGCAACGCCAGGGCCACGCCGGCATTCCAGCGCCAGCGCACGCCGAACAGCGGCGCATCCAGCACGGCCTGGATCAGGAGGTGTTCAGCACTGTTGCTGTTGAGGTAACGCCACACCTCATCCAAGGCAAAACTGTGGCTGGTGGACAGCGACAGCACGATGGCGTTTTCGCTGGCCGCTGCTTGCAGCTCGAAGTTGAAGGTGCGGCAGAAGCGCTTGCGCAACGCCAGGCCCCAGGCGCGGTTGATGCGGCTGCCAAACGGCGTGTGGATGATCAACTGGGTGCCGCCGGACGCGTCGAAAAACCGCTCCATGATCAACGTGTCCCGGGAGGGCAGGGCGCTCAGGGCCTGGCGCGACCGGGCCAGGTAATCCAGCAGTTGTTCGGCGCTGACGCGATGCAGGCCCAGGGTGCCGGTTAGCCAGTCGAGGGCCGGTTGCAGGTCGCCGGGCGTGGCACCCAGCAAGCTGTCGATTTGCCCTTGCAAGCGCGCCACCGCCACCGACAACTCGTTGCTGCGCCCGGGTGCTTCGCCCAGCCAGAACGGGATGGTCGGCGGTTGGCCATGGGCATCCTCGACACGCACCTTGCCCGCTTCGACCCGCAGGATGCGGTAAGAGGTATTGCCGAGTTGGAAGATGTCGCCAGCGATGCTTTCCACCGCGAAGTCTTCGTTGACGCTGCCGATGTTCAGGCTCTGGGGCTCCAGCAACACGCTGTAGTCGGCGTTGTCCGGGATGGTGCCACCGCTGGTGACGGCGGTCAGCCTGGCACCGCGGCGGCCGCGCAGGGTGTGGGTCACGGCGTCACGGTGCAGGTAGGCGCTGCGGATACCCTGGCGGCCGTTGTAGCCCTCGCTGAGCATCTGCAACAGGGCCTGGTAGTGGCGCTCATCCAGCTCGGCGTAAGGCGCAGCGCGGCGAACAAGCGCCAGCAGCGCCTGTTCCGGCCATTCACGGGCGCTGACTTCGGCAATGATCTGCTGGGCCAGCACGTCCAGCGGCGCCACTGGAATATGCAAGGTATCCAGCTCGCCACGGCGTACGCAGTCGAGCAACGCGGCGCATTCGATCAAGTCGTCACGGGTGGTGGCAAACAAGCGCCCTTTGGGCGTACCGCCGACCTGGTGCCCGGAGCGGCCGACGCGTTGCAAAAAGCCATTGATCGAGCCGGGTGAGCCGATCTGGCAGACCAGATCCACCTCGCCAATATCGATGCCCAGCTCCAGGGACGCGGTGGCGATCAGCACTTGCAGTTCGCCGGCCTTGAGCCGTTGCTCGGCGTCCAGGCGCAGTTCCTTGGCCAGGCTGCCATGGTGGGCGGCCACAGCGGTCTTGCCCAGCCGCTCGCTCAGATGCCGGGCCAGGCGTTCGGCCAGGCGTCGGGTGTTGACGAAAATCAGCGTGGTGCGGTGTTCGCGGGCCAATTGCGCGAGGCGGTCGTAGACCAGGGCCCACACATCGTTGGCCATCACCGCCGAGAGCGGCACTGGCGGCACTTCGATATCCAGGTCACGTGGGCGCGCATGGCCGATGTCGACGATGGCACACTCACGGTCGGTGCCGACCAAAAACCGCGAGACCGCTTCGATGGGTTTTTGCGTGGCTGACAGGCCGATACGGGTCAATGGTTCGGCGCACAGCGCTTGCAGGCGCTCCAGGCTCAAGGCCAGGTGGCTGCCGCGCTTGCCGGCGGCGATGGCATGGATCTCATCGACGATCACCGTACGCGTGCTGGCGAGCATGTGTCGGCCGGAATCCGAACCCAGCAGCACATACAGGGATTCGGGCGTGGTCACCAGGATATGCGGCGCGCGCTTGCGCATCTGTGCGCGGTCTTTTTGCGGGGTGTCGCCGGTGCGCACGGCGGTGCGGATCACCAGCGGCGGCAGGCCCAGGCTTTGAAGCTGCTCGGTAATGCCGGCCAGCGGGTTTTGCAGGTTGATCTGGATGTCGTTGGACAGCGCCTTGAGCGGTGACACATACACCACCAGGGTCTCGTCCGGCAGTTGCCCGCCGTTGGCCAGGCCTTGGTGGACCAAATCGTCGAGCACCGCCAAAAAGGCCGTCAAGGTCTTGCCCGAGCCGGTGGGCGCGGCGATCAGCGTTGACCGCCGCTGGCGGATCAGCGGCCACGCCTGGGCCTGGGCGCCGGTCACCGAGGGGAAGGTGCTGCAAAACCAGGCACTGACGGCGGGGTGAAAACCGTCCAGTGCGCTGGCCGTTGATTCGGGAAGGTTCATGAAGTGATTGATGCCACCTGCTCCAACAAGTTGCAAACACGTACTTTATCCGTGACGGTTGCGCTACAAACCCGCAAAATGCAACGATTCTGGCAACTACCTACGGCAAGGCGCACACGCCTGTCGATAATAACCATCGTTCCAAACAGACCGGGCCTGCTCAATCTATGCGAATGCGCCTTATGTTACTGGGCGGCGGGAATGCCCTCGGGCAGGCGCTGATTCGCCTCGGTGCAGAGGAAGACATCGGTTTCCTCGCCCCCAAACCGCCCCAAGACGGCTGGGATGCCGCGAGCCTTACCCAATTGCTCGACGACACCCGTCCCGATGCATTGATCAACCTCGCCTACTATTTCGACTGGTTCCAGGCCGAAACCGTGAGCGAAACCCGCTTGGCCGCTCAGGAGTTCGCCATCGAACGCCTGGCTGAATTGTGCCAGCACCACAGCATCACGCTGCTGCAACCGTCCAGCTACCGGGTGTTCGATGGTTCGCGCGCCACCGCCTACAGCGAAAAAGACGAGCCGGTGCCCCTGGGCCTGCGCGGCCAGGCGTTGTGGCGTATCGAACAGAGCGTGCGCGCCACTTGCCCACAACATGTGCTGCTGCGATTTGGCTGGTTGCTCGATGACAGTGTCGACGGCACGCTCGGGCGGTTCCTGGCCCGGGCCGAAAAACCTGATGAACTACTGATGGCCGACGACCGTCGTGGCAACCCGACGCCGGTGGACGATGCCGCACGGGTGATTATCTCGGTGCTCAAGCAGCTTGATTGCGCGGCGCCGCTGTGGGGCACCTACCATTACGCCGGGCATGAGGCGACCACACCGTTGGCGCTGGGCCAGGCGATTCTGACCGAAGCGCG
This sequence comes from Pseudomonas sp. 910_23, assembly GCF_052850795.1. Classification (NCBI taxonomy): domain Bacteria; kingdom Pseudomonadati; phylum Pseudomonadota; class Gammaproteobacteria; order Pseudomonadales; family Pseudomonadaceae; genus Pseudomonas; species Pseudomonas sp. 910_23. Next base: position 68,979 of record NZ_VXCZ01000009.1, read on the forward strand.
CAACTTCCACGCGCTGGCCATTGAATCCCCCACTGCCCAGGCCCACGCGGCTCGGCCGGATGCGGCGGATGAACCGCAGCACGCGGTGCTGGCCTGCAAGAAAATCCTGCATACCTTCGGCATCAAGCCCAGGGCATGGCGGGCGGGGCTTCCGGCGTTGCTGGACCGGTTCTACCGCCACAGCTGACACGCTACAAAACCAAATGTGGGAGGGGGCTTGCTCCCGATAGCGATGGGTCAGTCCATGAATCTGTTGACTGACACTCTGCTATCGGGAGCAAGCCCCCTCCCACATGGGTTATGCAGTGTTGCTTAGAACTTGTAGCCAATACCCACCATGTAAACCATCGGATCCACGTCCACATTGACCTTGGCCCGAGTGCCCTGGCCCAGCGCATTGTTATCCACAGTCGCCTTGGTGCTGATGTCGATGTAGCGCGCCTGGGCGTTGATCATCCAGTTGTCGTTGATCATGTAGTCGGCGCCGATCTGTGCGGCCCAGCCCCAGGAGTTTTCGGCCTTGAAGTTGCTGAAGCCGGCTTGTTGAGCGCGACCGCCGACGTGTTCGTCGTAGATCCAGGTGTAGTTGATACCGGCGCCCACGTACGGCTGGAATGCCGACTTGTTGTCCAGCGGGTAGTACACGACGCTCAGGGTCGGCGGCAGGTGCTTGAGCGAACCGAGCTTGCCGTTGGCGGCGCCCAGTGCGGTGTTCTTGAGTTTCACGTCATGCTCGAAGGGCGTGGCGGCCAGCAATTCGATACCGACGTGGTCGGTGATCATGTAGGCGAAGTTCAAGCCCAGTTGGGTGTCGCTGCTCATAGTCGCCTTGCCGCCCAGGTTGGTGCCGGCCAGTGGGCCCTGGTCAACCTTGACTTTGCCGCTGTCGGCCTCCGGGTTGACGGTGATTGCACCGGCACGCACCAGGATATCGCCCGCCTGGTGAGCGTGTGCGACCGGGGCGACGAGGGCGAGCGCGAAGAGGGACGCGCCGAGCAGAGACTTGTTCATGGGAGCTCCAAAGGACGTTTAAAAGTTGTACGTCCAATGGTAAAGATCGTTCCGTTCGGTCTTTTGACTCAGCTCAATGAAAGGGTGATCAGCGCTACTCCTGCAGCTCGTACATGTAAATCTTCTCGGCATCCATCTGGTAACCGGCGTCGGCCAGTTCACTCGACGACGGCTTGACCTGCATCGCACCTTCGATCCAGTACGGCTGATACAGCTCATCGAGCTTCACGCCGACTTCGCTTTTCACATGCACGATCTGGTTCGACGGCGGTGGCGGCACGTGGATGCACGCGCCGAAATACGGCACCAGCAGAAACTCGGTGGTGCGGCCCTCTTCGCTGACTTCCAGCGGCACGATATACCCCGGCAGGCGGATGTGCTGGCCGTCGAGGCTCTGCACCACCGGCGCGTTGGGCAGATCCTGCTTGGCCGCCGGCGCCGCCTCGACGGACAAGGCATCGGCCATGTTCGACAGGTCGTGCAGCGGCTTCATATTAGGCACTTCCGGTGGCGCATCCGGCGGGATCATTTCCTGCCAGGACAGGTCCTTGGGCTGTTCATCCGCCCACACGGGCACGGCCGTCAGCAGCAACAGGGCAAACAGGGCACGACGCATCGAAGCCTTCCTCATAAACGGATGGACAGGCCATCGGCCAAAGATTGTCGATAGGCGCGCCACGCGGGCACGCTGCCCATCAACAGCGCTGCCGCGAGGATACCTGCCAGCAGGGTCCATTCATATTCGCTCGGCCAGGACATCGGCAGGTCCAGCCCGTAGTTGGCCTGCAAGTAACCCCGTGACACGGCGATGCACAGGTACAACAACCCCACGCCCGCCACCACACCGGACAAGGCCAGGGCGAAGGCTTCGAAGATCAGCAGGCTCGCGATATGCCAGGGGCGTGCACCCACCGAACGCAGAATCGCCATCTCGCGGCGGCGCTCGTTGAGGCTGGTGAGGATCGCCGTGAGCATGCCGATCAAGCCGGTCAGCACCACGAACAGCGAGATCACGAACAAGGCTTTCTCGGCGGTGCTCATCATGCTCCACAGCTCTTGCAGGGCCACGCCCGGCAGGATCGCCAGCATCGGCTCGCCACGGAACTCATTGATCTGCCTTTGCAACGCGAAGGTGGAAATCTTGTTGTTCAGGCCGAGCATGAACGCGGTGATGGCTTGCGGCGTCAGGTCCATATTGCGCGCCTGGTCGGCGCTGATGCGGCCTTTGCCCTGGGCCGGCACACCGTTGTGCCAGTCGACATGGATCGCCTCCATGCCACCCAAGCTGATGTGCAACGTGCGATCTACCGGCGTACCGGTACGCTTGAGGATTCCGACCACGGTGAAGGGTTTGTCGTCGTGCTTGACCAGGCTGACCACCGCTACACCGTGGGCCAGCACCAGCTTGTCGCCGAGTTTGTAATGCAGGGCGTCGGCAACTTCGGCGCCGAGCACCACTTCGAACGGGTCGGTAGCGAAGGCGCGGCCGCTGGCCAGTTCGAGGTTTTGCTTGCGCCCGTACTGGTAATGCGCGAAGTAGGATCCGTTGGTGCCCATCACGCGGTAACCGCGATGGGAGTCGCCGAGGGAAATCGGAATCGCCCATTTCACCTGGGGGTTGGCGGCGAAGTGCTCGTAGCTGTCCCAACGGATGTTGTTGGTGGCATTGCCGATGCGGAACACTGAGTACAGCAGCAGGTTCACCGAGCCGGAACGGGCGCCGACGATCAGGTCGGTACCGCTGATGGTGCTGGCAAAACTGTTGCGCGCCTCAACGCGTACGCGCTCCACCGCGAGCAACAAGCAGACGGAAAGCGCGATAGCGAAGGCAGTGAGGATCGCAGTAAAGCGGCGGTTAGCCAGGCTGGCCATGGCTAGACGAAACAGATACATCTCAAACCTCTGCGGGCGTGGCGGCGCGATTGAGTTCGGCCAGTGACAGGTTGCGGTCGAACAGTGACGCCAGGCTCTGGTCATGGCTGACAAACAACAGGCTGGCGCCAGCGTCGCGGCACTCAGCGAACAGCAACTGGATGAACGCTTCGCGGGCGTCGTAGTCCAGGGCCGAGGTGGGCTCGTCGGCGATCACCAGTTCCGGTTGGCCAATCAACGCACGGGCAGCGGCCACCCGTTGTTGCTGGCCGATGGACAGCGAGTCGGCGCGGCGCTCCAGCAAGTCCTTGTCCTTCAAGCCCAGGTGCGCGAGCAAGGTCGCAGCCGCCTGGTCGACACTGCCGTGGCGCTGTTTGGCCCGTTGTGCGCGCAACCTGGAAAAATGGCAAGGCAACTCGACGTTTTCGCGCACCGATAGAAACGGTAGCAGGTTGAACTGCTGGAAGATGTAGCCGGTGTGGTCCACACGGAAACGATCACGGGCGCCGGCCGAGAGTTCGGTCAACTCCTGCCCAAGCAGGCGGATGCTGCCCTGGCAGGGTTTCTGCACGCCCCCCAACAGCCCCAGCAGCGTGGTCTTGCCACTGCCGCTCGGGCCCTTGAGGAACAGGGTTTCCCCGGGTTCCAGGCGGAACGTGGGGATGTCCAGCAACTGCGGGTGACCGGGCCAGTTGAAGCCCAGGTCGGACAGTTCGATTAACGCTTGAGTCATGGGAAGTCAGTGTCGCCTGGTAGTCGAAAATGGCGCCGATCCACTGTGGGAGCTGGCTTGCCTGCGATGGCATCGCTACGGTGTGCCTGCTGCTGCACCGCGTCGCCAGTATCGCAGGCAAGCCAGCTCCCACATGGACTGTGCTTTCAAGTCAGAACTTCAGGGTGGCGGCGGTGGCCGTCGCGTCAACACCTTGCTGACCGCTCGGGCCGATCAGTTGTACCTGAATTTTCTTGGTGGCGGGGAAGGTCTTGAACACTTGGCTCAAGTCCAGGTTGCCCAAGGCCGTCGGCGTGGCACAGGTGAATTGGTAGTGGGCGTGGATTTCGCTGTGGTCGTGATGGTGCTCGTGAGCGGCGGCGCCTTTGCCGTCGGTGGCGTGGTCATCGTCGTCATGGTCGGCTTCTGGTTTGTCACCGAACAGCGGGCTATTGAGTTCCTGGCTGCTGACCACACACCCTGCGGCCTTGGGCAGGTTGAACAGGGCCAACGGGTTCTCCAGTTGTTTGCGTACACCGGCGACCTTGGCTTTATCGGCGGCGCTGGTCGCTACATGCTCGAAACCCACCAGGTTCATGGCCGGGCTGTCCAGTTCAAGCTCAAGGGCCTTGCCATCCAGCACGGCATTGAGACGGCCGACCCCATGTTCATGGGCGCCGAGGCTGCCGTGCCCGTGGTCATGCTCTTCGTGAGCGTGGGCAACAGCCAGTGGCAGCAGGGCGAACGGCAAAGCAAGCAGCAAACGGCGCATGGGAGGGCTCCAGGATGAAAGTTTTGTTATGTGATCTTATAACAATAGAGCCGAGAGTTTGACCGCCTGCTTGGTGTTGCGCAAGCTGCATGGGAGCATGACGGTCAGAAAAATGCAGGAGTACAGCGATGTTGCGAATTCGTGGAACCATCGGCGACCTGCCGGTGGACTTGACCCTGGAACTGGACGACGGCGATTGGGCGCGCTTGGGCGCACAGCTTCAGGCCACCCCAACGCCCAGTGCGCCAACCGCGGCGCCGGTCAAACAGAACGACGACCTATGGCAGAGCGCCCAGGAGGTGCTGCGCAAGGCCGGGCAGCTCAACGGTCTGGAATTGCTCGATCAACTGGAAGGGTTGGCAGGCGATGCGGGCGCGGGCAAGCGCCTGTTGGTGCGCCTGCGCCATAGCGCCAAAGTCAAGGTGAGCAGCGGCGGGGATACGCCGCTGTACCGTTGGAGCGGTGATTAGTACAACGCGGCAAACAATTTGCGGCGGTACACCGTGACCAGCGGGTGCTCATTGCCCAGCAATTCGAACACCTGCAGCAACGTCTTGTGCGGCAAGCCTTCGCTGTAGCTGCGGTTGCGGGTAAACAACTTGAGCAAACCTTCCAGTGCCGCATCGTACTGCTGGCGCGCCAGTTGCTGGATCGCCAACTGATAGGCCGCTTCGTCGTCCTGCGGGTTCTGTGCCAGACGGCTCTTCAGATCGGCGGTGTCCGGCAAGTCTGCGGCCTGGCGCAGGAAGGTGATCTGCGCCTTGGCCCCGGCCAGGGCGGCCTTGTGGTCGTCGCTTTTGACAGCGTCAAGCACGGCCTGGGCTTCGCCCAATTCGCCGCGTTCGGCCAGGCAGCGTGCGTACAGGATCAACGCGGGGGCGTTAGTGTTGTCTTCGCCCAACAGCGCCACCAGCAGCCCTTCAGCTTCACTGATGCGTCCTTCGCTGAACAGCGCCTGGGCCTGTTCCAGCGGATCCGCCGCAGCCGGTGGTGGCATCTGCACATGTGGCTCCAGCATCGCCCGTACTGCCGACTCCGGCTGCGCACCGGCAAAGCCGTCCACCGGCTGGCCATCCTTGAACAGCACCACCGTCGGCAGGCTTTGAATGCCGAAACGCGCGACGATGTCCTGTTCGGCCTCGCAATCGACCTTGGCCAACAGCAACTCGCCGCGATAGCTCTCGGCAATCTGCGCCAGCATCGGCATCAGCGCCTTGCATGGCGCACACCATTCGGCCCAGAAGTCCACCAGCACAGGTTTTTCAAAAGAATTCTGAATCACCGCCTGGTCGAAGTTGGCAGTGGTGACGTCGAAGATGTACGGCGTGGGCTCACTCATGGGGCGTCTCGAATAAAGCGGGAATGGGGGCAACTATAAGGGCTGGCGCTAGCTATCGGAAGCCGCCTGACATTCAGTAATCATGCGCGAGCCAAAACGGGTCCAGATACCAGTCCTGAGGAAAACCCATTGCTTCGATACGGACGTCGGGAAACTCGTCGATCAGCAGATGCAAGCTGTGACCCCAGCGAGTATGTGGGCTCACCTGGCCCATCAGGTGATTGAGTATGCATAGCGTGGAGAACATGCGGCTATGTGTCCCCGGTTGAAGCAAATACTGCGGCCATGGAAAGCTGGTTTTTTTGGGCAACTCAGGACGGATACCCAATTCTCGGTTCCACATGCGTGAATGGTGAGCGCAGATATTTCGGACAGTGGTCAGCGTGTGCAGCCAGGACTGCATGAGTGGTGCCGGGAGTAGAAGGCGCCTGGAGATCGCTTTCTTGTCGGCGTCCTTGGCCAAGCCTTTGTACAGATGGGATAAGTCTCCCAGTGTCAATTCTTCCAACATGGCCCAACCCGGCATCAACGCGGGCTGGACGTAGGTCACGGAGTAATGACGGGCATAACTTTCTTTTGCCCTTTGGCGTTTAAGAAGATCTTTTCGTGCATCGCTGGCATGTGATCTATCGATGCGTTCGCATTCGCGCTGGTAGTCACGGGTTGCGCTGGCTTGCTTCATGGACAGTGTTGCAAGCAGGCGTTGATGATCAAATTTGAGGTGGAACAACCCTGGATTGAGATACCAATGACTGCCATGGGCGGGTCCCATGTGATTACTGATAACCGAACGTGAGGCTATTTCGACGCGCTCAATGGCATCCATGGTCAGTAAGCGAAGCCTTCTATCAAATCGTATAGGCGGGTTAATTGGCGGAACTGGCTACCTTCACGAAAAAGATGGTCAATAGCGTCAGGCTGTTGAAAGGGCCGCATATAAGGGCTGAGTCGAAAGAAACTGACGGATTGCAAGAAGTGCTCGGCACGAGCTTCATTGTGAATTATCAGTCCGCGCCGCTTGAGGAGTCCCAGCTGGGCAGGAACGTCGATGGCAGGTTTGCTGAATGACCTCATGCCCAAAAAGTACCGGGCATAAAAAACCCGCACAATTTGTGCTTGGTTACTGATGCAACCAGAGGCATGGCGGGTGTATTGCCGCAAAGATTAAGCAGGTGCCTGACGTTTGGCAAGGCCGTTGAGTCGTAAGTTATTAGCGAAACTGTCTGCCAGGACATGTCAGGAAATTTTCCATCCGTGAGCGAAGGATGGCATTTTCCATGCCTCGCCTTTTCCTGTCTTAGCCAATCTGTTGCCGGGAATTTGTAACGCGAAGGCTCAGCGCCGCGAGTGGTACAGACTCACCTTGCGAAACTCCCAAGGCTCGGCCAGGTCCGGCAGGGTCAACGCGTCCAGAACCTCCAGCCGTTGATAACGCGGGTGTTGGAAGTCCCGCACCCGCGAATCGGCCACCAGCGCTTCGCGGCCACGGGTCAGGAATTGATCCAGCAGCGGCAGGTTGGCGCGGTCGTAAAGCACGTCGGCCACCAGGATCAAGTCAAAACGGTCGGCTTCGGCGAAGAAGTCGGCGCAATAGCCCAGCTCCACCGCATTGAGTTCGGCGTTGGCGCGGCAAGACGCCAGGGCCAGCGGGTCCAGGTCACACGCCACTACTTCCAGGGCACCCGCCTTTACGGCGGCGATCCCGGCTACGCCCGAACCTGCGCCGAAATCCAGCACGCGTTTACCGGCGACCCACTCGGGATGCGCCGCCAGGTAGCGCGCCAACGCCAGGCCGCTGGCCCAGCAAAAGCTCCAATAGGGCGGCTCATGCAGGATGCGCCGGGTTTCTTCCTGGCTGAAGGCGCGGTCCATATTGTCGGCATCGAGCAGCCATAGCGATAATTCGGTGCCCGGTAGCGGGCAGGGCACCAATTGCGCGTCGCCGATCAGCTCGCTCAAGGCGCGCTGCAGGTGCAGCGGTGGCGTCATGGCGCCTTGACGAGTTGCAGGGGGCCGGTGCTCTGGGTGATCGCCTGGGTGACGCGCACGGCGGGCAGGTGCAGGATCAACTGGCCGGACTGGCTGGCGCGGCCACGCAATTCAACGCGTGCACCGGCCGGGAAGGCTTCAGGGTTGAAGCGCAGGCGGAAGGCCAGAGGCTTGCCATTGCCGCTCAGCACGCTGCTGGCGAGCAGTTGCTGCGGGCGCGAACGGTCGTCGATCACCAGCAGCGCCATCTCGACTTCGGCGCCGGCGGGCACGTTGGTCAGGCTGCCGCTGATTTCCCGTTGATAGGCGGGCAGGGGGCCGAGGTCTTCAATACCCGGGACTTTTTTCTCTTGTGCCGGTGTCGGTTGAGGCGCGGCCGGTTTGGGGGCTTCGCTGCTGCAGGCGACCAGAAAACTGAACAGCGTGAGTAGAACGAGTGGTCGTAACTGCATGTACGGCTCCAGAAAGGACAAAATCCGTGGCTTAAAAAATATCAAACATATAAGCCTGCCTATATACCGTAAAGGCTATGGCTTGTCTTGCGACGGGGATGCGCTACCATGGCCCTCCCATTTTTTGTTGCCTGCCAACCATGCACTGTCCCTTCTGCGGTGCCAACGACACCAAGGTCATTGACTCGCGTCTGGTCGCCGAGGGCGATCAAGTGCGTCGCCGGCGCGAATGCCTGGCCTGTGGTGAACGTTTCACCACCTTCGAAACCGCCGAACTGGTATTGCCCCGTCTGATCAAGTCCGACGGCAGCCGCCAGCCTTTCGACGAAGAAAAACTGCGTGCCGGTATGCAGCGCGCCCTGGAAAAACGCCCGGTGAGTGTCGAGCGCCTGGAAGCGGCGCTGGTGCATATCAAGCACAAGCTGCGGGCGACCGGCGAGCGCGAGGTCAAGAGCCTGGTGGTCGGCGAGTTGGTGATGGGCGAACTGCAAAAGCTCGACGAAGTCGCCTATATCCGTTTTGCCTCGGTGTATCGACGCTTCCAGGACCTCAATGAGTTCCGCGAAGAAATCGACCGCCTGGCCCGTGAGCCCTCCAAACAATGAAGTCTGAACAGGCAGTCCTCGACGCCCATTACATGGCGCGTGCCCTCGAATTGGCGCGCAAGGGCCTGTACACCACCCACCCCAACCCACGGGTGGGCTGTGTGATCGTGCGTGACGGGCAGATTGTCGGCGAAGGCTGGCATGAGCGCACCGGCGAGCCCCATGCCGAGCCGAATGCCCTGCGCGCCGCCGGTGAAAAGGCCCGCGGCGCGACGGTGTACGTGACGCTGGAGCCGTGCAGCCACCATGGCCGTACGCCGCCGTGCGCCGATGCACTGGTGAGCGCCGGTGTGGCGCGGGTGGTGGCAGGTATGCAGGACCCGAACCCGGAAGTGGCCGGGCGTGGCATGCAGCGTCTGGCCCAGGCGGGTATCGAGGTGCGCAGTGGTGTCCTGGAAGCTGAGGCGCGGGCGCTTAACCCGGGGTTCCTCAAGCGCATGGAGCACGGTTTGCCGTTCGTGCGGGTCAAGCTGGCCATGAGCCTGGACGGCCGCACGGCGATGGCCAGCGGCGAAAGCCAATGGATCACCGGCCCCGCTGCCCGCGCCGCCGTCCAACGTCTGCGTGCCGAGGCGAGTGTGGTGTTGACCGGTGCCGATACGGTGCTGGCCGACGGCGCCCGCTTGACTGTGCGCGCCGCTGAGTTGGGCCTGGATGAACAAACCACCGCCCTGGCCATGTCGCGCCCGCCGCTGCGCGTGTTGATCGACGGCCGCTTGCGCGTGCCGCTCAATGCACCCTTCTTCAAGGCAGGCCCGGCACTGGTCATCACCTGCGTGGCCCCGGAGAACCAGTTTCCCCGTGGCCCAGAGTGCCTGGTGGTACCGGGTGTGGAGGGCCAGGTCGACCTGCGCTCGGCGCTGGTGGCATTGGCCGCCCGTGGCGTCAACGACGTGCTGGTGGAAGCGGGCCCGAGCCTGGCGGGCGCGTTTGCCCAGCAGGGCCTGGTGGATGAGTACGTCATATTCATCGCCGGCAAGTTCCTCGGCTCCGCTGCCCGGCCGTTGCTGGACTGGCCGCTTGAGAAGCTGGTCGACGCGCCCCAACTCAAGATCACTGACATGCGCGCTGTAGGCGACGACTGGCGAGTCACTGCCATTCCCGTCCCGACAGCGAGCGTATAATTCCCGGCCTGCGCTTAAGCGTCAGCCCCTCGTTTTCAGGAGAGCGAAATGTTCACCGGCATTATCGAATCCATCGGCAGCATCCGTGCAATGACCCCCAAAGGCGGCGATGTGCGCCTGCTGGTTGAAACCGGCAAGCTGGACCTCGGCGACGTCAAGCTGGGTGACAGTATCGCCGTCAGCGGCGTGTGCCTGACCGTTATTGAGCTGCCGGGCAACGGCTTTGCCGCCGACGTCAGCCGGGAAACCCTGGACTGCACCGCGATGAACGACCTCAAGGCCGGCAGCCCGGTCAACCTGGAAAAAGCCCTGACGCCGACCACGCGCCTGGGCGGTCACCTGGTCAGCGGCCATGTCGACGGTGTCGGCGAAGTGGTGGCCCGCAGTGAAAACGCACGCGCCGTGGAATTCCGCATCCGTGCGCCCAAAGAGCTGGCCAAGTACATTGCCCACAAGGGTTCGATTACCGTTGATGGCACCAGCCTGACCGTGAACGCCGTCAATGGCGCCGAATTTGAACTGACCATCATTCCCCACACCCTTAGCGAAACCATCATGGCCTCCTACCAGCCGGGGCGCCGGGTGAACCTGGAAGTGGACTTGCTTGCCCGTTACCTGGAGCGCCTGTTGCTGGGCGAAAAGGCCGCAGAGCCTGCATCAGGCAACATCACCGAAAGTTTTCTGGCCGCTAACGGCTACCTGAAATCCTGACCAAGGGGGTGCCGCGTGGCGCTCAATAGCATCGAAGAACTGGTTGAAGACATCCGCCAAGGCAAGATGGTCATCCTTATGGATGACGAAGATCGCGAGAACGAAGGCGACATCATCATGGCCGCCGAGGCGTGCAAGCCTGAGCACATCAACTTCATGGCCAAGCACGCCCGTGGTCTGATCTGCATGCCCATGAGCCGCGAACGCTGCGAGTTGCTCAAGCTGCCGTTGATGGCGCCGCGCAATGGGTCGGGTTTCGGCACCAAGTTCACGGTATCGATTGAAGCCACCACTGGCGTCACCACCGGTATCTCCGCCGCTGACCGCGCCCGTACCGTGCAAGCCGCCTCCGCCAAAGATGCCAAGGCCGAAGACATCGTCAGCCCCGGCCACATTTTCCCGCTGATGGCTCAACCTGGTGGCACTCTGGCTCGCGCCGGTCACACCGAAGCCGCCTGCGACCTGGCGCGCATGGCCGGTTTCGAGCCGAGCGGGGTGATCTGCGAAGTGATGAACGACGACGGCACCATGGCCCGTCGCACTGAACTGGAAGCCTTTGCCGCCGAACACAACCTCAAGATCGGCACCATTGCCGACCTGATCCACTACCGCATGATCCACGAACGTACCGTTCAGCGGATTGCCGAGCAGCCGCTGGACAGCGAACTGGGCCAATTCAATTTGGTGACCTACCGTGATTCAGTGGAAGGCGACGTGCATATGGCCCTGACCCTGGGCAACATTTGCGCCGAAGAACCGACCCTGGTGCGGGTGCACAACATGGACCCTCTGCGCGACCTGTTGATGGTCAAGCAACCCGGCCGCTGGAGCCTGCGCGCCGCCATGGCTGCGGTTTCCGAGGCTGGCAGCGGTGTGGTGCTGTTGCTCGGTCACCCGCTGGACGGCGACGTATTGCTGGCGCACATCCGCGAAACCGCCGACGCCGTGCCGGTGAAAAAACCGACCACCTACAGCATCGTCGGTGCCGGTTCGCAGATCCTGCGCGACCTGGGCGTGCGCAAAATGCGCCTGATGAGCGCACCGATGAAATTTAATGCGATATCCGGATTCGACCTGGAAGTTGTAGAATACGTGCCCTCCGAATAAAGGCTGGCGATTTTTGCCCCTTGTTCGCGGTTAAATCATCACTGAGGGACGCACTTTTCGCGTCCCGGCTCTTTAAGAGATTTGTCGAATGACCCTGAAGACCATCGAAGGTACCTTCATCGCCCCCAAAGGCCGCTATGCCCTGGTGGTTGGCCGCTTCAACAGCTTCGTGGTTGAAAGCCTGGTAAGCGGTGCGGTTGACGCCTTGGTTCGCCACGGTGTGAGCGAGAGCGATATCACCCTTATCCGCGCCCCTGGCGCCTTCGAAATTCCACTGGTTGCGCAAAAAGTTGCTCAGCAGGGTGAATACGCGGCGATCATCGCCCTGGGCGCGGTCATTCGTGGCGGCACCCCGCACTTCGAATACGTAGCCGGCGAATGCACCAAGGGCCTGGCCCAGGTGTCCATGGAGTTCGGCGTGCCAGTCGCTTTCGGCGTGCTGACCGTTGATTCCATCGAGCAAGCCATCGAGCGTTCCGGCACCAAGGCCGGTAACAAGGGCGCTGAAGCTGCCTTGTCCGCCCTGGAAATGGTCAGCCTGCTGTCGCAGTTGGAGGCCAAGTGATTTCCGACGAAAGCGATCGTTTCAACCCGCGTGACGAGCGTCCAGCCGATGCCGGCAAGCCTTCGAAAAGCGAAAAGCGCCGTGCGGCCCGTCAGCTCGCCACCCAGGCGCTGTACCAGCGTCATATGGCTGGCACTTCGCTGAACGAGATCGAAGCGCAATTTCGCGTCGATAACGACTTCACCTTTGCTGACCAGAGCTACTTCCACGACATCCTGCACGGTGTTCCGGCCAACATGACCGAGATCGATGCTGCGCTGTCGCCATGCCTGGACCTGACCCTCGAAGAGCTGGACCCGGTTGAGCTCGCGGTACTGCGCCTGTCCACCTGGGAGCTGCTCAAGCGCGTTGACGTACCGTACCGCGTGGTGATCAACGAAGGCATCGAACTGGCGAAAGTCTACGGTTCGACCGACGGTCACAAGTTCGTCAACGGCGTGCTCGACAAGCTGGCCCCGCGCCTGCGTGAAGCCGAAGTAAAGGAACACAAGCGCTAATCTGCGCTTGAGTCCCGCATGGGCGAGTTCGAGCTGATCCGCAAGTACTTCGCCGCCGCGCCTTGTGCGCAAGGCGGCGATGGCATTGCCCTGGGGATCGGCGACGACTGTGCCTTGCTGGCGCTGCCCGCCGGAGAGCAACTGGCGGTCTCTACCGATACGCTGGTGGCCGGCGTGCATTTTGCCGACCCCTGTGACCCGTACCTGCTCGGCCAGCGCTCGCTGGCCGTGGCGGTGAGCGACCTGGCCGCCATGGGGGCCAACCCCCTCGCGTTTACCCTTGCCCTGACCACGCCGACCGTTGATGCCGATTGGCTGCATTGCTATGCCCAAGGCCTGAACGCCATGGCGCAACGTTGCGGCGTGGGCTTGGTGGGCGGCGATACCACCCGAGGGTCACTGAGCTTGACCCTGACCGTATTTGGCCGCGTGCCGGCCGGGCAGGCGTTGACGCGCAGTGGTGCGCAGCCGGGTGACCTGCTGTGTGTGGGCGGCGAACTGGGCAATGCCGCTGGTGCTTTGCCATTGGTCTTGGGCCAACGCACGGCGGATGCGGCAGTCGCCGAGCCCCTGCTGGCACATTACTGGTCGCCGCAACCGCAGCTGGCCCTGGGGCTGGCATTGCGGGGCAAGGCGAGCGCGGCCATGGATATCTCCGACGGGCTGCTGGCCGATTGTGGGCATATCGCCAAGGCTTCGGCGGTCAGCCTGGTGATCGAACGTCACAGGTTGCCGTTATCTACCGCCTTGCTGACATTTGTCGGCGAGGATCAGGCCCGCGTCGCGGCGTTGAGCGGGGGCGATGACTACGTGCTGGCATTTACCTTGCCGATATCCGCGTTGGCATCTTTGCGAGCGGGCGGCTGGCCGGTTCACGTGATCGGTCGGGTCGAAGCGGGGCAGGGCGTGACCCTGCTCGATGCCCATGGTCAGGACATTACGCCGGCCGTGCGCGGCTATCAGCATTTTCGCGAGACGCCGTAGCCAGCGTCCTGCGCTACCCTTTATCTGATGATTACCACGTAGGAAGCCGTCACTATGGTCGTGCGCTGCTGGCTGTTGATCGCTCTGTGTGCCTTTAGCTCTGTACTTCAGGCGGATGAGGCGTCGGTGCCCGGCAAGGTCATGCTGGCCAGCGAAGAGTGGAACGACTACACCAATAAAGATGGCAGCGGCCTGGCCTGGGACGTGGTGCGCCAGATCTTCGAGCCGGTAGGCATCACCCTGCAGACCCGCAGCGAGCCCTACACCCGCTCGGTCGGCCTGGCCCAGCGTGGCGAGGTGGATGGATGCGTCGGCACCTATCGCAATGAAGTCAGCGGGGTGTTGTACCCCCGCTGGAACTTCGACGCCGACCACGTTTATGCCCTTGGGCTCGCCACTGCGCCTACGCCGACACAGGCGACGCTGGGCGACTACCGCCTGGCCTGGGTGCGTGGCTACAAGTACGAGCAATACCTGCCCAATGTGCGCCGCTTCAACCAGATCGAACGGCGCGACGGTATCCTGCCGATGCTGCAGTACGGTCGTGCCGATTTCTATATCGATGCCCTCACTGAAGCCAAGTATGTACTCAGCCAGGCGCAAGACCCGGCGCTGTTCAAACTTACGCATATCGCCGAGCTGCCGCTCTACATAGCCTTTGCCGATACCGAACGCGGCAGGGCGTTGATGGCGGTGTATGACCAGCGTTTGGCCGCCCTGGTCAAGACCGGCGAGCTCAAAGCGACTTTTGCGCGCTGGAAACAGCCGTATCCGTTCCCGGGCCCATAGAACTGACGCGAAGGCCAATCGAACCTATTGATCTTTATCAGCGATAATTCAGCTTAAGCGTCTGTAGGAACCTGCTGTTACAATGGCCGCCTCTGTGAAATCTGAAATCAGGAGCACACGGTGCCCGTCGTTTTCGTCGCCGCTTCCAAGCTGCCTACCCCTTTTGCCACGTTCACCATGAACGGCTTTCTCGAAGAAGCCACCGGGCGCGAGCACGTTGTGCTCAGCCTCGGCGACATCACGGATGGCGCGCCGGTGCTGGGGCGTGTGCATTCCGAGTGCCTGACCGGCGATGCGCTGTTCAGCCAGCGCTGTGACTGCGGCTCGCAACTGGAAGCCGCTTTGCAAGCCATCGCCCGTGAGGGCCGTGGCGTGCTGCTGTACTTGCGTCAGGAAGGCCGTGGCATTGGCTTGTTGAACAAGATCCGCGCCTACGAACTGCAAGATGGCGGCGCCGACACTGTGGAAGCCAACGAGCGCCTGGGCTTTGCCGCCGACCAGCGCGACTACGCCATCTGCCTGCCGATGCTTGAGCACCTGGGGGTCAAATCCCTGCGCCTGATGACCAACAACCCGCGCAAGGTCAAAGCCTTGACCGAGATGGGCATCACCGTGGCCGAGCGCGTGCCGCTGCACACCGGGCACAATCCGCACAACAAGCTCTACCTGGCGACCAAAGCCAGCAAGCTCGACCATATGATGGGCAACGAGCACCAGGGCGAGGTCGACCGCGCGTGACTCGCGGCCAGGTGAAACGGCGGTTATCCTTCAACTGGTGGCAGTACCTGGCTTTGGCATTGCTGCCCCTGTTTGTGATCAATCTGCTGTTTGGCCGCGCTGAACCCCTGCTGCCCGTGCTGGCCATGCCGTTCTTCATTGCCGGCGTGGCCTCGATGTTTCTCAGCCTGCGTTATTTTCACGGCTATAAACATGCGCTGATCGCTACTTCCAAAGCCCTCGATACCCCTGAAGAACCTGCTGCCTGGATCACCCTGGCGGCGCGTCGGCGCACGGCTTTGCTGGTAGCCGCGCTACCGGCCTGGATCGGTGCGCTGGCGGTGTTCGTGGGGCTGGAAGCGGTGCCACTGTTCCTGCTGGCAATGTCGACCATGGTGCTGTTTTACCTCTACCGCATTCCGCGTCAACTGGGATGAGCCGCTACTGGCTGGCACTGCTGCTCGTATTGAGTGTTCAGGCGATGGCAGCCGAACGAGTGGTCAGCCTGGCGCCGTCGCTGTCTGAAATCGTCGTTGAGCTGGGCGCAGCCGACCTGTTGGTGGGTGTGCTTGATGGTGGTGAGCGGCCAACAGCACTGGCAACGGTTGCGTCGGTCGGGCATTACGGCCAACTGGATATGGAGCGTCTGCTCAGCCTGAAGCCCGACCTGATCCTGCTGTGGCCCGGCAGCGTCGGCCCGGCCCAGCGTGAGCAGCTTCAGCGGTTGAATATCCCGGTGTATATCGCCGAGCCCCATAGCCTTGCGCAACTGACTACTCAGGTCCAGGCCATTGCCGAGCAATTGGGCCGAGCTGAGGCAGGGCGCCAGCTCGCTGCACAACTACGCCAGCGCTTGGCCGAGTTGCGCCAGCGCTATCAGCGGGCCGAGCCGTTGCGGGTGTTTTACCAAGTGTGGAACCAACCGCTGTACACCGTGGGTGGTGGGCAGATCATCAGCGATGCGCTCAGTGTGTGCGGGGCGCGTAATGTGTTTGATGATCTGAAGTTGCCGGCGCCGCAGGTCAATATCGAGTCGGTGCTGGCGCGTGATCCCGAGGTGATCCTGGTGGGTGATCAGGCTCAGAAGGAGGCCTGGAAGGCATGGCCGGCGATGGCTGCTCGGGTACGGTTAGTGCCGGACAAGGGCCTGGAGCGGCCCAGCGGGCAGATGTTGGAGGCGGTGGGGCGGTTGTGCCAGGTGATTGCGCCGAACCTGTGACAACGCTATCGCAGGCAAGCCAGCTCCCACAGGGGAATGCATTTCAATTGTGGGAGCTGGCTTGCCTGTGATGACGTCGGTGCAGGTCCCTCAGAACTCAGGCGTCCATGTCAGCCCAACCATCCACACCCGACCTTCTTCACGATAATTCTGAGCCTCGCCGAGGTAGCTGTACTTCGCCCGGGCATAAGACCTGTCCAGCACGTTATCCACCTTCAGCGACAACGACACCTCTCGGTTCAACGCCCAACTGCTGCGTAGCCCCAACAAGGCATACCCGCCCAAACGGTTGCGGTTGGCTTCATCATCGTAGCTGCTGCTGATCGCCTGCCAGCTCGCGCCAACGCCCAGCTTGTTGAACTGCCGATCCAGATCCAGGTTCAATGTACGCCGAGCGCGACGTGCCAGGGTGTGGCCGCTGTCACGGTCACGCGGGTCGATAAGCGACAGGCTCAGGTTGCCCTGCCAGCCAAACACTTCCTGCTTGAGCGCCGCTTCAAAGCCGTTGATCCGCGCCGATGCCACGTTTTGCGGCTTGCCGGCGTCAAGGATGATCGCGTCGCTCAGGTCGGTACGATACAGCGAGGCTTCCACCCGTGTGCTGTCGGTCAGTTGGCTGCGCCATTGCAGCTCGTAGCTCTTTGATGTCTCGGGCTGCAGATTGGGGTTGCTGTACTGCGTGTCGGGGTAATAGAGGTCGTTGAAGGTCGGCGCGCGGAAGCCTTCGCTGTAGCTCAAGAGTAGGTCGTTGTCAGGGTTGACCGGTACGGTCAGGGTGCCGCTCCAGCTATTTTGAGCGCCGAACTGCTGGTTCTGGTCGCGACGCAGCCCAAGCTCGGTGGAAAACCACTCGCTGTGGAAGCGGTGCTGCACAAAGGCGGCGCGGTTCCAGCGGCTGTTTTCGGTAAAGGTGGTGGAGCCGTGGAAGCGGTCTTCATACCAGTCGCCACCGACGATCAGGTTGTTCTGCTCATTCAGCGTCAGGTCGTTCTGCCAGTTGACCGAGTCGCGGTAGGTATTGAACACGCTGAAATCATCACTGAGCGTATCGCGCTTGGTGTCACGGTTTTCGCTGTGGCCCAACTCCAAGCGCGACTGCCAGGTCTCATTGAGCTTGGCATCGACATAACCGCTGGCGCTGCTGACGGTGTAATCGGTGTAGGGTTTCTGGCCGACGCTCTGCCCGGTGGCGCCGTTGTAGCGGCCATAACTGTTGTCGTACTCCGACTTGCCACGGTTATCCAGCAGATTGAAACCTACCTCCAGCTCATCGCTGAACGAATGGCGGAGGTTCAGGCTGATGGACTGGTTTCGGTAGGCATCATGGTCGCCGTCACTGGGGAACGACGCGTGGCTCGCGTTGATACCTGCGGTTTCATCCAGGCTTGCGCCCAGGTTGAAGCGCGTATGTTCATCGCCGCCCGACAAGCCCAGGCTACGTTCCCACGTCTGGTTACTGCCAAACCCGAGCTTCAAGCGCGGCTGCAAGCCTTGCTCGGCATTGCGCCGGGTAAACACCTGGATCACTCCGCCAATCGCGTCACTGCCGTAAATGACCGAGCGGGAACCGCGCAGCACTTCTACACGCTCAATCTGATCGACGTTCAGATATTGCAGGCCACTATCACCGGTGGTGGTGTTGGCAATGCGCTGGCCGTCCACCAGTACCAGGCTTTGTGCGGCCTTTGTGCCTCGAATGAAGATCCCCGGCAAACTGCCACGCCCACCGGTCGGCGCAACCTGCACACCGGGCACGCGGCTGAGCAGGTCGGTGACGCTGGTGGGTTGCAGGCGGTCGATGTCGGCGCGGGTGAAGACGGTGTTGGCAGCGCTGCTGTCGTTACGCGCCTGCACTTGGCGGTTGGCGCTGATGACCACATCGGAGAGCTTCAAGGCCTGGTCGCGGGTGTCGGCGAGCAGATCGGCGGCGGGTAAAAGCAGCAGGGCGAGGCACAGGCGTTTCATGGGCTGTCCACAGCGATTTTGAAGGTGATACAAGTTAAATGTGGGAGGGGCGGTGCGACGATTCGACTTGCTCCCGATTACAGTGTGTCAGTCAGAACATCTGGTACTGATACACCGCGATCGGGAGCAAGTCGAATCGTCGCACCGCCCCTCCCACAATTAGTCCCGGTTTCTACAGGGCCAGAAGCGCCAAACGCTCGCGCACCGAAGCCTCGATGCCGGCCTCGTCCAAGCCACACTCAGCCAGCATCTGCGCTGGCTTGGCGTGCTCTACGTACACATCCGGCAAGCCCAGGTGCAGCACCGATTTGAGGATGTTCTCCCGCGCCAGGAACTCGCTGACTGCCGCGCCGGCGCCGCCCATGATGGCGTTCTCTTCGACGGTCACCAACAACTCATGGCTGGCGGCGATTTCGCGTACCAGCGCCTCATCCAACGGTTTGACGAAACGCATGTCCACCACTGTGGCATCAAGCTTTTCAGCCACTTTCAGCGCTTCGGCCAGTTGTACGCCAAACACCAGGAATGCAGTTTTGCTGCCTTGGCGACGCACGACGCCTTTGCCGATTTCAATCGGCTCCAGGTCTTTCTCGATCACGGCATTCGGGCCATTGCCCCGGGGATACCGCACAGCGGCCGGGCCGTTGTACAGGTGGCCGGTGCTGAGCATCTTGCGCAGTTCGTTTTCGTCGCTGGGCGTCATCACCAGTATGCCGGGGATGCAGCGCAGGTAGGACAGGTCGAAGCTGCCAGCATGGGTCGGGCCGTCTTCGCCCACCAGGCCGGCGCGGTCGATGGCGAACAGCACGTCGAGGTTCTGCACCGCCACATCGTGAACCAACTGGTCATAACCGCGTTGCAGGAAGGTGGAGTAGATCGCCACCACCGGCTTGGCGCCTTCGCAGGCCATGCCGGCGGCAAAGGTGACAGCGTGCTGCTCGGCAATCGCCACGTCGAAGTAACGCAACGGGAAACGCTCGCTGAACGCCACCAGATCGGAGCCTTCCTTCATCGCCGGGGTAACACCCACCAGGCGCGGGTCGGCGGCGGCCATGTCGCACAGCCATTCGCCAAACACACCGGAATACTTCGGCCCGCTGGCCTTTTTCGGCGCGGCGGCGGGCGCGTCCAGGGGTTCGAGCTTGGTGATTGCGTGGTAACCAATCGGGTCGACTTCCGCCGGGGCGAAGCCTTTGCCCTTCTTGGTGACGATATGCAGGAACTGCGGGCCCTTGAGGTCGCGCATGTTGCGCAAGGTGGCGATCAGGGTCGGCAGGTCGTGGCCATCAATAGGGCCGATGTAGTTCCAGCCCAGCTCTTCGAACAGGGTGCCGGGCACCAGCATGCCCTTGGCATATTCTTCGGTGCGACGGGCGATTTCCCACGCTCCAGGCAGACGTGACAGCACTTTCTTGCTGCCTTCGCGCATGCTGGCGTAGGTGCGGCTGGAGAGGATTTTCGCCAGGTAATTGGACAGGCCACCGACATTGCGCGAGATCGACATGTCGTTGTCGTTGAGGATCACCAACATGTTGGCATCCACTTCTGGCGCATGGTTGAGCGCTTCGAAGGCCATGCCGGCAGTCAGCGCGCCATCCCCGATCACGGCAATCGCCTTGCGATCGCTGTTTTGCAGACGGGCGGCAATCGCCATGCCCAACGCTGCACTGATGGACGTGCTGGAGTGGCCGACGCCAAAGGTGTCGTACTCGCTCTCGGAACGGCGCGGGAAGGCGGCCAGGCCGTCCTTCTGGCGCAGGCTGCCCATGCGCTCGCGACGGCCGGTGAGGATTTTATGCGGATATGCCTGATGGCCCACGTCCCACACCAGCCGGTCGTCCGGGGTGTCGAACACGTAATGCAGGGCGATGGTCAGCTCGATCACGCCCAGCCCGGCGCCGAAATGCCCACCGGTCTGGCCGACCGTGTAGAGCAATTCCAGGCGCAACTCATCGGCCAGGGTTTCCAGCTCGGCTTCACCCAGTCGACGCAGGCCGTCCGGCGTGGCAGCGCGGTCGAGCAGGGGCGTGGACGGGCGTTTGCGGGGAATCTCTTGAAACGTCGTGGGCATCAGGCGAATCGTTATAGGTATAGAAGAGGCGGCAGTTTACCTCAAGCGGTGCAAACTGCCCACGCAGGGCGCCGAACTTGGCCGATATGCGGCGCAAATGGCCGGGGTTGTCAGTGGCGGCGCTCGACGATATACCGCGCCAGGTCACGCAGCGGCTCGGCCGCCGCGTCGAAAGGTCGCAGGGCATCCAGGGCCTGGTCACGCAGCTCAATGGCGTATGCCTTGGCGGCTTCCAGCCCCAGCAGAGCCGGATACGTCGGCTTGTCCCGTGCAATATCGGCGCCTTGGCGTTTGCCGAGGGTGGCGGTATCGCTTTCCACGTCGAGAATATCGTCCTGCACCTGGAAGGCCAGGCCGATCGCGCGGGAATAAGTCTGCAGGGCCGCCAGTTGCTCGGCGTCGGCGCGGCCGCTGGCCAGGGCGCCCAGGTGCACGGCGGCTTCGATCAACGCGCCGGTCTTGTGGCGATGCATGTATTCAAGGGCTTCTTGATCCAGCTTGAGGCTGACCGAACCCATGTCGATGGCTTGGCCGCCGACCATTCCGGCCGGGCCAGCAGCGTGGGCCAGAGCAGTAACCATGCGCAGGCGGATCTCGGCGTTGACGCTGCTTAGCGCCGGGTCCAGCAACGCGCTGAACGCCAGGCTCTGCAAGCCATCCCCGGCCAGGATCGCGTAAGCCTCATCGAAGGCTTTGTGGGTCGTGGGCTGGCCGCGACGCAGATCGTCGTCATCCATCGCCGGCAGGTCGTCGTGTACCAGGGAGTAAGCGTGGATCAACTCCACCGCACACGCTGCGCCATTGGCCTCGGCCGCCGGCGCGCCCAGGGCTTCGCAGGCCGCATAGGCCAGCAACGGGCGTACACGCTTGCCGCCATTCATGACGCTGTAGCGCATTGCTTCATAGAGGCGCGCCATTTCCGGGCTTGGCGCAACAAACAAGGGCCCCAGCGCGGCATTCACCCGGGCTTGGCTACTGGCCTGGTACGCGTCGATCATTCCGGCTGTTCCGCATCGAAAGGTTCTTCGGCCAACGCCCCATCACGCTCCAGCAACACCTGGACCTTCTGCTCCGCCTGCGCCAACGCGCTCTGGCAGTCGCGGGTCAGGCCGATGCCCTGCTCAAACGCCGTCAACGAGTCCTCCAGCGACAACTCGCCGTTCTCCAGCCGCTCGACCAGGGTTTGCAGGTCGGCGAGGGATTGTTCGAAATCCAGTGCAACTTTTTTGCGGGCCATGGCGGCAATTCCGGTAGACGGTAAACCGGCGCGACACTAGCAGACATGGGGGATGGGGGCAAATGAGTAGGGGGCTACTCGTGGGTGGGATTGATCTGATAACGCGTGCTGCGGCCGCCTTCGGGGAGGCGTGTCAGGCAGTTTTTTTCCAGTAGGTCGGCCAGGTGGCGTGTTGTTGATTCATAAGGGGAAGCCTGGGGGCGTGTGAGCCGAATAGAGAGAGTATTCGGCTCATTTTGTGAGCTGATTGTGCTTTGTATTCGGCTCATCGTCGAGGCGCTACTGGGCCACAGAGTGCGTTCTCAGGGGGGCGTTTGATATTCAACGGAAGCTGACGTCGATTCTGTCGACTTTTAGTTTTATGAAGCGCTCGTTACATTCAGGATGGTCGTAGTGAATGTCCTCATCGTTTAATGAGACGAAGCTGTGAAATTGTGTGTCGCGTAGGTTTCCATAAAGTAGGTAAGCGTATCCGGGATTTGTCTTTTCAATCAGTGGTGTTCTCGGTTCAACCCTTTCAATCTCGTAATCGTCAGATAGATTTATTGTCAGCTCGACGTCATACGTCTTTCCGACTTCTATCTCATGTGGGGAATAGCTGACGAAGCAATTAATGATGACTCCCTCGATGAGCAGTATTACGTCCTCTTCTATATGGATACTGGTTTCTATAGCTCGTGCTTTTTTTTAATTTCACGTCTAGTGCCTAGAAGTAGAAAAAAACACCGGTTTTTCTATCGATAGCTAACTGGGTTAAATGGATTATTTTTTCTAATAGTTCGGGGTTTTCAGGCAAGGATTTTTTTTTTAAAATTCTTAGCATTTCGTTGAGCTCTTCGGAAGTGTTAATGTGTTCGTCCTCATAGTCATCGATGATCTTTTTTAAAGAATCATTGATCTCCTCGTATATTCCCGATTTCAAGAGTTGTTGGTGCTCTATGCTTGTGAGGACCACACGCTCCATCTGGTCGTTTGGGCACGCATTTAGGTCTAGCAAAAACATGGCTTCGCCAGTCAAGGGCGTACAAATCAATTTCATCGAGAATTTCCTTTTTTAAAATGTGTGACTTCATTGTATTCGCTTTGTGTTCTTCCCATCTGTTTGCCAGAAGAGGAAGTTTTGTTGTTGGGGATTGCTCCGGCTAAACTAAGATAACGCCTGGATCCCGGCAAGGACGGGTCGTGAATTCTAAAGTAATTACCATTAAGGTCCTCCACTATTTCAATCCCGCTCTGAGGGTTTTTGTATATTTTCTTTCCTTTATCTGTAGTTATTACTATCGGGTCAGGCCCAGCAAATTTAACGATATTTTCGTTCAGGTCAGCGGTCTGCCAATTGGCCGAGTACCGGGCTGCTCGCTGTGCTCCTCCTGCTTTTGGTAGCTCTGGTTGACCCTCATTAACTCGAACTGCCTGGGCTGATTCACGCGCTTCAATCTCGGGCTTACAGCCATCTTCACCGGGGCATGCATTTAGACCTAGTGGATCCACCCATCCCGTCGGATTGGGTACATACCGGTACCCATTGACCCCACCCGCCAACTTCACCGGGTCCGGCGTCAGGTAGCGACCAATATCTGGATTGTAGTAGCGATGGCGGTTGTAATGCAGCCCGCTTTCTTGGTCGAAATACTGCCCTTGGAAACGCAGCGGATTGTCGGTTGTGCCCACGTCGAGCCGGGCGATCTGGCCGTAGGCGCGGTAGTGGGCGGACCAGACGATTTCTCCTTCCGGTGTGGTGAGTTCTTGCGGGGTGCCTAGGTGGTCGAGTTGGTAGTGATAGGGCGTTGTGGCTTGCGGTCCATAGCCTTCCAGCAGCGCCAGCGGGCGGAAGCTGTTGGGCTCGTAGATATAACTGCGATGACAGTCCGCATGGTGCTCGGCAATCAGCTTGTCGCCTTGCCAAAAAAACTCGGTGGTCTCGCCATCTACGGTCTTGCTGATACGTCGCCCAAACGGGTCATAGCGATAACTAGCGGTTTCGCTGTTCGGTTTTGTGATGCTTATTAACCGATGCTGGCAGTCGTAGCGATATTCGGTGACGAGTTGATGGCCTTTGCCGCGCCGTTCGCGGATAAGGTTGCCGAAGGCGTCGTAGTCGTAATGGCGGTCGCCCTGGATCATCAGGCGGTTGCCGGCAACGATGTCCGGGCCGGGGCGGTCTTGCATCAGCAGGTTGCCCGCCGGGTCGTGGGCGAAGCGTTCCTGGACGTCTTGGGAATGATCGGCGCGGGTTAGACGATTCAGTGGGTCGTAGCGGTAAAGATGTTCGCCTTTGCGGGTGTCGAGCAGACGGGTGAGGGTGCCGCTTTTGTCGTAGTCGTATTGGCGTTGGTAGAGGTAGTTTTGCTGCTGCGTAACGGCGTGTGCGTGTAGGCGGTTCTGGTCGTCGTAATGGTAATGGCTGAGCAGTTGACCTTGTTGGCGTTGGTGCTCGCGACCGCTCTTGAAGAGATGCGAGGTGAGCACTTCACCATTGAGTTCGACGGTGGCGAGGTGGCCGCCTTTGTCGTGGTTGAAGACGAGGCGGTTGTTGTCCGGCAGGCGCAGGTTTTTCAGCTGGCCGCAGGCGTCGTAGCCATAGCGCAGGGTGCCCCAGCCTTGATGCTCGGCGGTGAGGCGGTTTTGGCGGTCGTATTCGTAGGCCAACGACCAGTGGCCGTCTTCGACGCTGAGGAGGTTGCCTTGGCGGTCGTAGGCATAGTCGACCACGCTGTCATCGGGCAGGGTTTTTCGTACGAGGCGACCGACGTGGTCGCGCTCGTAGCGGGTGATGAGCTGACTGCCGTCGTCGCCGTGTTCGGTCTTTTCCAGCAGGTTGCCGTTGAGGTCGTAGACGTAGGCGGTGCGTTGGCCGTCGAAGCCGGTTTCCTGTTGGATCAGGCCGTTGGGGTGGTAGTCGAGTTGATAGGTTTCGCCGACTTCGTTTTCGATTTCGGTCAGCAGTAACCGAACATTGTCGTAGCGATACTTGACCTGGATGCCGTCGGCGTTGATGCGGCGGCTGATCAGGTGCAGGCCATTGGCATATTCGTAGCGGGTGACGTGGCCGAGCTCATCGCGTTCGGCGATGATTTTTCCGTAGGGGTTGTAGCTGAACTCTCGTGTGGCGCCGCCTGGCAAGGCGAGGCGAATCAACCTACCGACGCTGTCCCATTCATAGACTGTCTGCGCGCCGTGTGCATCCTCACGGGCAATCTGTCGGCCTAAATCGTCATAGCGATAACGCTTGATCCCGCCATTGGGCAATTGCTCTTCCAGCAACTGCCCACGCTCATTCCACACCAGCCGATGGCAACTGTGATCCGGGTACCAAACTCCGGTCAGTTGCCCGTGTTTGTTGTAGCTGTAATCGGTAACCTCGCCGTCAGGATCGATCCTACGCGTAACATCGCCTTGCTCATTACGCTCGTATTTCCAGACAGCCTCGCCGCGCCTTACAACCCGTACGAAGCCGTTGTCATGTTCGTAGGAGGTCGGCTCATCATCCCCGGGAAACAACGCCACCAAGCGTCCGGCTTCGTCGTACTGATACGCCGTCACCGCGCCCAGCGGATCCTGCTCGACGGTCAGCCGCCCCTTGGCATCGTAGGATTTGAAATGCTGCGCGCCGTCCGGATCGATGCGCTGCACCAACCGCGCCCGGTCGTCATGGACATACACCTCCTGGCTGCCATCGGCGTTATGCACGGTGACACGGCCGTCATCGCCCCAGGCATAGCGCGTGTCCATCTGCGAAAAACTTGCCCAGTGGCGGACACACCGCGCCGCCTTGCCAGATCGTTCCCACGCCCAGAAGAAACTCGCCCCACCGGCCAACTGACGCTCAACAATGACGTGCTGATCGTCGTACCGATAACGCTCGCTTTCTCCGACAGCATTGGTCGCGCAAACCAGTCGTCCCGCTTCGTCATAGGCGTAGGAAACAACGTTCTGCTCGGTTTCCCAGACGTAGGGCTCACGCCCTTTGGCGCGATGAACCTGGTAGTCCACCGCCACGATTCGATCCAGCTCATAACGCAACAGCAGCGAGCGACCAGCACCGTTATCCAGCCGCTCAATCCGCCCGGAATGATCACGGAAAATGCGCAGGCGGTTGTCATACGAATCGCTGATAGAAACCAGCAAACCGTCGCGAAAGTGATAAAACCGCGACGCCTGAGCCAGCACTAACTCATCAGGCGCCGAGCCCAAGTAGATCGCTGCTTCCGCCAGGCTATTGGTGATTGCGGGTCGAGAGTCGCTGGGCAAGGGCAGGGTGGTCGGCGGTTCTCATGATCGGTCCACACCACCGAATCGCCCGACACACAAAGCCTGTGCGCCAGCGCATGGCTCCAGCCAAACCCCAACCCGCAATCCAGTTCCACCGCACTGGTGCGATAGAGCCGTGTCCACTCAAACGGCAAAATCCCGTCCAGCGCGCCATCGGTGAGGGTGAGCAATTCTTCCCCGGTGACCATCGACACCGGGCAGCCGTTGGTGACCGTCTTGTCCGCTGGCGCCGCCGCATCTCCCTTCGGATTCGACGCCATGACCGGCACATCATCCACACGCTCTTTCTGCGTCAGCACCGCGTTCTGCCGCGCCCGCCAGCGCATCTGCATCGTGCCTTGTTTCACCCAGCCGACCACACCGCGAACCGCCACCGCTTTATAACGGTCGACCGCTTGCATGAACTTGGTGAGAATTGCCAGCACCCCCTTCACGAAGCCCACGGCAGCCTTAAGAATTTGTGCGCCATGCTTGACCAGGCGAACGCTCAAATACGCCACGCCCGCTGCCGGCAACGCGATGGTCAACACCGCGCCAATCACCAGGTCAATCAGCAACGACACCATAAAACCTGCGGCCGCTTGCGCAACTTCACGGGGCGGTAACGCGTCCAGCCAGATCATGGCGGTGCGCAGTAACAGGTACAGCGCCGCCTCGTCACTGGCGAGCAACATCGCCTGTTCCATGACCTTGGGCGCATCGGTGGCGATCTGCGCCAACTTGGCCGCCTCGCTACCCAGTTGCTCGACGTACTTCAGCGGATCTTCAAGCATCGCCTGCACCAGCTTGATGCTGTCCCACACATCCGTGATCGCCGCCCAACTGCCCGCCAGCACGCCGCTGCCAATCGCGCTGGCAGTAGAGCGTTCCCAGTGGGGTTTGAAGTTTTTCCACTGTGACCGAAGCCACTGTTCCAAGTCCGCCGTCAGCCCTGCATAGGAGGCAAACAAGGCCTCCACTTGCTGCGCTGAAACACCGCCCTGAACCCGCACCTCATAGCGCCCGCCAGCGGCGCAGTAGTGCGAGCCCTTGCCGTGCTCATCGAGCATCACCCGCGTGGAGCTGCCGTCATCCAGGCCGATCACCTCAACCGGGATGTCGCCAATCGGCACGTCATACGCTGATTCGAATTTGCTCTCGATCTCCAGCACGCCACCCACCGGGCAACGGGCCACGGTGGAGAAATCTGCATCGGTAATGCTCACCGAACGCTGCGAATCCCCAACCCGCAACACTCGGTCCATGCCCAGCAACGACGGCATATCCGCTGCATGGCTTACTGAATCCAGCGCACGCGAATACCAGGCACCCATCTGCTGGCGGTACTCCACCAGGCTCTGATGGAAGCCATCCAGCTCATGTTCGATAGAGGCGATGTGGGAGGCGTGAGTCATCCATGACGTCTCGGCAGAAGGCAAGGCGTCGGAGTCTGCCGCAACGAAAAGCGTCTGGATGAGCGGTTTGGAAAATCAGATTGCCCTTACACGGGGCTCGCAAAAGTCAGCGGCAACTCATGCGTAAGGGCTACTTCAAATGGCGACACTACTGATTGACGAGCAGTGCCCTTGGGCATCTTTCAGTTGGGTTTCAAACTCAATCAAGCCCGCCTGCATCCGTTGCAACACGGTGATTTGCGCGGCCAGCGCTTGCTTCTTGTTGGCGATGGCTTGGTCCGCCCTGTCCCAGGGAAAGGCGTCACCGTCGTACCCCAGCAAAATCTCCTGCAACTCCTTGAGTTTGAACCCGAGCTGCTGGGCGCATTTGATAAAGGTCAGTCGCTCTACGCTCTGCGCCGTATAAACCCGATAGCCACCAAGGCGTTGCGGCTCGGGCATCAATCCAATCGCCTCATAGTGACGAATCGCCTTGATGGTCGTGCCGGACAACTGCGCGGCTTTGCCGATGTACATGAAAATTCCCTTTCTCAAATAATGCGCCGGCCTGTTTCAGCCACTTGGCCCGCTGCGTCAGCGTAGCGCCCAGCACCGGCCCGAACAGCAGCGTCTTGCTCGGTGTGATGCCGCACAGCGCCAGCGTGGTGCGACGCATCTGGTGGATGGCCGGCATGCGGTAGACCCAGCGGTAATACCACGCCGGCGTGTCCAGGGTCACTAACAAGTGCGCGCTTCGGCCCTTGAGCAGCTTGTCAGGGAATGCCTTGCCTGCGCGGTATTTGAAGGCGAAGCCGGGTAGGAAAACTCGGTCGATAAAGCCTTTCATCAGTGCCGGGATACCACCCCACCAAACAGGGAAAACCCATGTGAGGTGCTCGGCCCAAAGGATGTCGGCTTGGGCGCTGAGCAAGTCGGGTTCCAGTGTTTGAGCCTGGGTATAACCGTGGTGAAGAATCGGGTCGAATGTGAGATTGCCCAGGTGCAGGATGCGTACTTCGTGACCTGCCGTTTTCGCAGCGTGGATATAGGTCTGCGCCATGGCTGAACAAAAACTATCGGTGGACGGATGGCCGAGAATGACCAGGATGCGCTGACTCATGCTGAAGGCTCCTGAAATGGGCGTTCAGGGTAGGGGGTGCCGTATAGGGGAGAGTCAAGGGCCACAGCCAGTGCCAGCAGGACCTTTCTGCAAGGTACGCAGGACGCGTCCGAGAGTACTCATGAGCGCTTGTGACGGCACAGCGGGCTAACTAGCCTGCTGAAAACACAAGAGTAAAAAGGCATGAGCGAGACCTCCATCGGGTTGACGGCACCTCCAGAGGGCTACAGTGATTGGCTGACAGACCTCAAGGGCCGTATCCATAACGCACAGCAGCGTGCGTCAATCGCGGTCAATCGTGAACTGGTGCTGCTCTACTGGCAGATCGGTCGCGATATTTTGACCCGTCAGAACGATCAAGGCTGGGGTAGCAAAGTGATCGACCGCCTTGCGCAGGATCTGCGGGCGGCCTTTCCAGACATCAAGGGTTTTTCGCCGCGCAATCTGAAGTACATGCGTGCTTTTGCCGAGGCGTGGCCGGATTCTGAATTTGTGCAACAAGCTGCTGCACAATTGCCCTGGGGTCACAACCTAGTGTTGCTCGATAAGCTTCCGGGCCCCGAAACACGTCGTTGGTACATTCTCCAGGCCGTTAAACACAGCTGGTCGCGCAACACGCTGATGATGCACATTGAAAACCGCCTGCTGGAACGCAGTGGCAAGGCCGTCAGTAACTTTGAAAGCCATCTGCCCAAAGCCCAATCCGATCTGGCGCGTGAAACCCTCAAGGACCCTTACCGCTTTGACTTCCTCAGCCTGGGCCTGAACGCGCAAGAGCGTGATATTGAAAACGCCCTGATCAAGCATGTCACCGACTTCTTATTGGAATTAGGCGCAGGCTTTGCCTTCGTAGGCCGGCAAGTGCTGCTGAATGTGGGCGGTGATGAATTCTTCGTCGACCTGCTGTTCTATCACTTGAAGCTGCGTTGCTACGTGGTGATCGAACTCAAGGCTGGCAAGTTCAAGCCCGAACACCTGGGCAAACTGAGCTTCTACCTCGCAGCTGTGGATGCCGAGATAAAGCACCCACAGGATGGCCCGACGATTGGTCTGTTGTTGTGCAAAGGTAAAAATGAGGTGGTGGCTGAATATGCACTGCGCGATAACAAACGACCTATCGGCGTGGCGGAATATCAATTGGTGGAATCTTTGCCCGCAGAATTGCAAACCAGTTTGCCGAGTATTGAGCAGATCGAACGGGAGTTGGCGGGCTAGGGGCGGGCAAGCAATGGAAAAAGCCTGCTTTTCAGGGCAGGCTTATCACGCTGGGTTTGCTTATTTCTGATGAGCTGTCAGCGCCGCGTAACCGTTCATCAAGTTGCGATAGTTGGGAATCCGCTGGGACAACAGGTTACCCAGGCCTTCGATATCGTTGCGCCAGTCGCGGTGCAGCTCACACGCCACCGAGAACCAGTTCATCAACTGCGCACCGGCCTGCGTCATCCGGCTCCACGCCGCCTGCTGCACCGTGGTATTGAACGTGCCGGATGCATCCGTCACCACAAACACCTCAAAGCCTTCCGCCAGCGCCGACAAGGTCGGGAACGCCACGCACACATCCGTCACCACACCGGCAATGATGATCTGCTTGCGCCCGGTGGCCTTGATCGCCTTGACGAAGTCTTCGTTGTCCCAGGCGTTGATCTGGCCTGGGCGGGCGATGTACGGCGCATCCGGGAACATTTCCTTCAACTCTGGCACCAGCGGGCCATTGGGGCCTTGCTCGAAGCTGGTAGTGAGGATGGTCGGCAGGTTGAAGAACTTGGCCAGGTCAGCCAAGGCCAACACGTTGTTCTTGAACTCGTTGGGCGAAAAGTCCTGCACCAGGGAAATCAAGCCGGTTTGGTGATCGACCAGCAGAACGATAGCGTCGTCTTTGTTCAAGCGGTTGTAGGTGGGAGCGCTCATGGTTGAATCCTTTTTTGTTTAGGTTGGTTGGGCGTTGCGTTCAACATGGGCACAGATTAATGGGTGGGTGGCGGGGGATAAATCGGGTTGGACGAGTCTTACTGTCAACTTTAAGGAGACAAAGAGCGAGCGATTGGGGGCGCCGTACTAATGCGCATAACGCGAATGAATTGCCTGATTTTGAGTAGCCAGCAGGTACGATCCCTTTCATTTGCAGGACGTTTCCGAGAGAATCCCAACCGCTTGCGCCAGTGGAATTGGGTGACTAGGCTGCTGACCGTCACTGCTAATTCAGTGATCGGGTTTAGTCGCCCGGACCTCGCTAGGCGCACGCGCCATCCCAAAGACAGGTGTCTTCTCGCCTGCACTTTATGGTGGCTGTGCGCAGGGCGCCCTCGGGTGCGCCGGTGCCTAGCGGCCGGTCGACTAACCTGCGTACAGCCGCCACCTCTGATTGTTTAGTCGCGAAAGGACGGTGGTATTCACTTACTGCTAGGAGTTTTGCTATGGAAAACGTTCGTTCGGATTCGCCGTCTTCACACGCTACCAACCCATTTACGGTCAATGAAGAACTGAGCTTTGAGGATGCCTGGGTGCAGGTGGCTGAGCTGCTGCATTGTGCGCTGGCTGCGTCACAGGTGATCGGCGAGTCAGTGGCTGCGCCGCAGAGGGCGGTGATGCATCTGGTGGAGATGGCGAAGATGGTGGCGGATAGGGCTGTGGAGTGTTTGCAGCCTAAATAACGCGTATTGAAGGATGGGTAGGATACCTGCCCGCCTTTGTTGACGATTCAATTGTCCAGCAGCTGCTGGACAATTGAACTGTATTCTTACAGGCATTAAAAAGCCGGCTTGTGGCCGGCTTCTCGGGGACTGCCTCAGCTTGTTTTTGACAAACCTCACCAGCCTTCAAATCGCTCAGCCCACATGGCGTCGGGCTGAATAGTAGGGGCATCCGCGGGAACTCCTCCGCATCGCCTGACAGGGCAGATAGCTAAGCCATCCCCCTGCCAAATGTGCGGCGCATGATACCCACATTCACTTCAGTTGCCCACCTCCGGTTCCGATTTAGAGCCTTCCCAGCCCAATAGATGTTCATCCAGCGGCACGGGCGGCCGGCGGTTGTTGAGGGTGGACCACCAGAATACCCAGCCGACAACCTTGAAGCTTTGTTCGAAGCGTTCTTCGTGGTTGAGGTATTCGTCCGGGTGTTCGGCGGCGTTGTGGCTGCGCAGGCGCAACCCACCGCCAGGTCGGTTGTAGAGGTATTTGATGCGCAGCATCCCGTCGTGCTCTACCGCATAAATTTCGCCGTCGATGATTTGGGTGCGGCCTCGGTCGATGGCAAGGGTGGCGCCTTGTTGGATGATGTCGGTCATGCTGTTGTCGACCATGTAAGCGCCTACCGCGCGGTCGGGATGGACGTTGAGGGTTTGCAGGCTGTGCCGGGAGACGCGGATGCGTTCGCTTGAGGTGAATGTGGGGTGGAGGGGGATCTCCACGTCGGTTGTTTCCGGACGGCAGGCGGGGCCTGTGAGGTATTTGCCGGTGTCTTCGCGGGTGGGCAGTAGTTTCCTTGTGTCGGGGCCTTCCAGCAGGTAGTTGGCGGGCGGGTGTTTGGGGCCTCGGCCGTCGCTTAACCAGCGACTTGAGACGCACAGCAGTTCTGCTATCTCGTTGAGTCGGCCCATGGGAACGCCGCGTTTGAACCAGTTGTTCACGTGTTGAGGCGTGACGCCGCGGTTCTTGGCGAAGTCGGAGGCGGAAAGATTAACTTCCCGGAGTAGCGCTTTTAAACGATCACCTGATGTATTCATAAACGCAGAGTTTACTGGCGGGAAAAACCAATCAAATAAACCATGCGTTGAATTGCATATGTAGGATTTGGCTTAGTTGTGGCTCGATCTTTCAGGTGTGCAACTTAGATAAACAGCATAAAATAAACATTGAACTTGATGTTTAATTTTGCCCATAAAAAAGCCCCGAACTAACGGGGCTTTCTTATTTGCCGAAGCAATCAGGCGCGGGTATCAGCCTTTGTAGGCGGCAACCGACTTCATGATCTCGGTGCGCGCGGCTTCTGCGTTGCCCCAACCGTCGATCTTCACCCATTTGCCTTTTTCGAGGTCTTTGTAGTTCTCGAAGAAGTGCTTGATCTGTTCCAGCAGCAGTGGCGGCAGGTCGGTGTATTCCTTCACGTCCACGTACAGCTGGGACAGCTTGTCGTGTGGCACTGCGATGACTTTGGCATCGCCGCCGCCGTCGTCGGTCATGTTCAGGATGCCGACTGGACGGGCGCGGATAACCGAGCCTGGGGTAACCGGGTAAGGGGTCACGACCAGCACGTCGAGGGGGTCGCCGTCGTCAGCCAGGGTGTTGGGGATGAAACCGTAGTTGGCCGGGTAGAACATCGGGGTGGCCATGAAACGGTCAACGAACAGGCAGTCGCTGTCTTTGTCGATTTCGTATTTGATCGGCGCGTGGTTGGCCGGAATTTCGATGGCGACGTAGATGTCGTTCGGCAGGTCTTTGCCAGCCGGAATCTTGCTGTAGCTCATTGGGCGTTGCCCCCGTTAGTTGGCCATATGACATGGCCGGATTGGCCTAAAAGTGGCGGCGATTATAGGCATATTCTGACGCCGATGCCATGCGCCAAGCGTCGTACGGTCATTCGCCTTGCGGCTGATAACGTGGGTCGCCGGCTTGCAGTTGGGTCAGGCGCGCCAGTGGGTCCTGGCGGTAGAAGCGGCTGAGTTGGGCGTACACCTGTGGATAACGGTTGACCAGTAAATCCGGTGCGCTGAAAAAGTACTCGCTGGTGACGGCAAAGAATTCGGCTGGGTTTTCCGCAGCGTATGGGTCGATCTCGGTGTCGGCCTCCGGGTTGGCGTCCAGTTGGCGATTGAGGTCGTCGAAGGCGCTTTGCATCACGCTGGCCCATTCCTGCACGCGCATATCGTGGTGCAGCGGTGGCAGGCCGTTGGCGTCGCCGTTGAGCATGTCGAGTTTGTGCGCCAGTTCATGGATGACCAGGTTGTAGCCTTCCCATTGGCCACTGGCGAGCACCCCAGGCCAGGCGAGGATCACCGGGCCTTGTTGCCAGGCTTCGCCGCTGTGTTCGCCGTCCCACTCGTGCTCCACGCCGCTGGCATCGCGATGGCGCTGCGGGCTGAGGAAGTCGTCGGGGTACAGCACGATTTCATGAAAGCCCTGATACCAGTCGAGGTCGCCCAGGTTCATCAGCGGCAATTGCGCCTGGGCGGCGAGCAGCAGGCGTTGTTCCTGGTGCAGGTCGACGCCGGGCAGGGCGGTGAGGTGTTTTTCGGCGAGGAAGATCACGCAGGCTTCGCGCAGCCACTGGTCTTGCTCGGCGCTGATGCCGTCGAGGAAGGTCAGGTGGTGGCGCACCCGTTGCCAGGTGTCATCGGCAATCGGGTGCTTGGCCAGCAGGCGCCGGCGACGCCAGGCGCTTAGGGACCACATGGGCAATCAGTGTGGGTTGGCTTCGGAGGACGTGCGGCCAAAGCGGCTGCGCACCACGCCAATGATCATTGGCACCAGGGACAACAGAATGATGAACACCACTAGCAGCGACAGGTTTTTCTTGATGAAGGGCACGTTGCCGAAGAAGTAGCCCAGGGTCACCAGGCCACCGACCCAGAGGATGGTGCCGAGTACGCTGAACCCGAAGAAGCGCGGATAGGGCATTTTGGCCACGCCGGCGACGAACGGCGCGAAAGTGCGCAGGATCGGCAGAAAGCGCGCCAGGGTCACGGTCTTGCCACCGTGCTTGTCGTAGAAGTCGTGGGTCTTTTGCAGGTAGTCGCGGCGGAAGATCTTCGAGTTGGGGTTGCTGAACAAGCGTTCGCCAGCCGTTCGTCCTATGACGTAGTTGGTGCTGTCGCCGAGGATCGCCGCCAGCATCAGCAGGCCGGCCAGCAGCACTGGGTCCATACCGCCGCCAGCCGCTACGGCGCCAGCGATAAACAGCAACGAATCACCCGGCAGGAATGGCATGACCACCAGGCCGGTCTCGCAAAAAATCACCAGGAACAGAATGGCGTAGATCCACGGACCGTAGTTGGTTACCAGCATGTCGAGGTAAACGTCGAGATGCAGGATAAGGTCAAGCGGGTTGAAATCCATGGATGGCACCTGTGTGAATGGCCCGGCTCAGCGGGCCAGTGCGGGGACGACGGGTAATAAGGCTACAAGTGTATGTCGTGGTTCTTACAACCTTGAGAGGTCCGCATTATACGGATTGAATGGTGAAAAGCGTGTGGCTTTTGTAGCGGGGAGTGTCGTGAAAGTGTGAAGCGGTTGGGCCTGGTTTTTTGTGGGAGGGGGCTTGCTCCCGATTGCGGTGGGTCAGGGACAAATTCGTTAACTGACACCCCGCCATCGGGAGCAAGCCCCCTCCCACAAGAGATCTACAGTGTTTGGGGGATTAGGGGTCAGCCTTCGTTGATCGGCAGCACGTAGTTCTTGAACTCGGTGTCTTCACGAAAGCCTATGGACTCATAGGTCTTCTGCGCCACTTCATTGTCGCTGCTGGTGGATACCCGCAATCGTACGGCCTGGGTTTCCTTGGCCATCTTCTTGGCCGTGCGCATCAGGTTGTCCGCCACCAGTTGCCGGCGGGCATCCTCGGCTACATAGATGTCATTGAGGATCCACACCCGTTTCAGCGACAACGAGGAAAAGCTCGGATACAGCTGGCAAAAGCCCAGCAGTCGCTTGTCATCATCATCGGCCAGGGCCAGGTAGATCACCGATTCCTTGCGTCGCAGGCGCTTTTCCAGGAAGGCCCGGGATGAGTCCGGGAATGGCAGGGCCCCGTAGAACTCGCGGTATTTGACGAACAACGGGGTCAACAGGTCCAGGTGTTCCAGGGTCGCTTGAGTAATCCGCATGCCAGGCCTCAACTTCCAAATGGGGTATGACCACGCGAGCGGCCGTGACTTGATGCTGCCTAATGCGGCAAAAAAGCGCAATCGTGCCGCTATCGGTCACTCGGTGGGCTGAGCAGGAAATTGCCCTTCATCAAGTCCGGGTCGTCGGATTCAAGCGTCTGAACCTGTGCCTCATCCTTGAGGTTGACCCCCGACAGTTGCCGGCGACACGCCTCGCGCATCAAGTACAGCAGGCGATGGGCCGCCATGCCATAGCTCAAGCCTTCCAGCCGCACATTGGAGATGCAATTGCGATACGCATCGGTGAGGCCCACCTTGGGGTTGTAGGTGAAATACAGGCCCAGGCTGTCCGGCGAGCTGAGCCCCGGCCGTTCGCCGATCAGGATCACCACCATTTTGGCGCCGAGTAATTGCCCGATTTCATCGGCCACTGCCACGCGGCCTTGTTCCACCAGTATCACCGGTGACAAGGACCAGCCTTCGGCGTGGGTCTGTTCCTCCAGGCGCGTCAGAAACGGAGCCGTATGCTTATGCACCGCCAATGCCGACAGGCCATCGGCCACCACGATGGCCAAATCCACGCCACCCGGATGCGCCGAAGCGTAGTCGCGCAAGGTTTGGGCCGACTCATCGCTCAAGCGTCGCCCAAGGTCCGGGCGTTGCAGGTACATATGCCGGTCCGTGGCGGCGCTGCGCAGCAACAGGCTGTCGCGGCCACGTTCGGCCAATTGGCCGCTGAGCCCGGCATGGTCGAAGGGCAGGTGCACCGCATCCCGCGCCTGGGCGTGGGCAAACTGGAAGTCCAGCTGGGCACTGGTAGGAATGCTGGTGCCGGTGCGGCCCAGGGCGATGCGCGCCGGGGTCAGGCGGCGTAATTCCAGCCACGGGTTGTCAGGCAATTCTGGTTGCACGGTCGGCTCCTTCATCCCAGTTGCGCCAGAGCGTGGCGAAACGCCGGTGGCAGGCTGTTGCCGAAGCGCACTTTGCCGCCTTCTTGCGTGAAGATGCCCATTTTCGCCAGCCACTGTTCAAACTCCGGCGCCGGTTTTAAACCCAATGTTTGCCGGGCGTACAAGGCGTCGTGGAACGAGGTGGTCTGGTAGTTGAGCATGATGTCGTCGGAGCCGGGGATGCCCATGATGAAGTTGATGCCGGCAACGCCGAGCAGGGTCAGCAGGGTGTCCATGTCGTCCTGGTCGGCTTCGGCGTGGTTGGTGTAGCAGATATCACAACCCATGGGTACGCCGAGCAGCTTGCCGCAGAAGTGGTCTTCCAGACCGGCGCGGATGATCTGCTTGCCGTTGTACAGGTACTCCGGGCCGATAAAACCGACCACGGTATTGACCAGGAACGGCTTGAAGTGCCGGGCCACGGCGTAGGCACGGGTTTCACAGGTTTGCTGGTCGACGCCAAAGTGCGCATTGGCCGACAGCGCACTGCCCTGGCCGGTTTCGAAATACATCAGGTTTTGCCCCAGAGTGCCGCGCTTGAGACTCAGGCCAGCCTCGTAACCTTCCTGCAGCACACTCAGGCTGATGCCGAAACTGGCGTTGGCGGCCTCGGTGCCGGCGATCGACTGGAACACCAGGTCCAGCGGCACGCCACGGTTGATCGCCTCGATGGAGGTGGTGACGTGGGTGAGTACGCAGGCCTGGGTGGGGATTTCGTAGCGCTGGATGATCGCGTCGAGCATTTCCAGCATGGCGCAGATCGAGGCGATGCTGTCGGTGGCCGGGTTGATGCCGATCATGGCGTCGCCGTTGCCGTAGAGCAGGCCGTCGAGAATACTCGCGGCAATGCCTGCTGGTTCGTCGGTGGGGTGGTTAGGCTGCAAGCGCGTGGACAAGCGCCCGCGCAGGCCCATGGTGCCGCGAAACTGGGTGACCACGCGGATCTTCTGTGCCACCAGCACCAGGTCCTGTACGCGCATGATTTTGGACACGGCTGCCGCCATTTCCGGTGTCAGCCCCGGCGCCAGTGCGCGTAGGGATTGTTCATCAGCCGCGTCACTGAGCAGCCAGTCGCGCAGGCCACCGACGGTGAGGTGGCTCACCGTGGCAAAGGCCTGTTTGTCGTGGGTGTCGATGATCAGCCGGGTGACTTCGTCGCTTTCATAGGGAATCAGCACTTCTTCGAGGAAGTGCTTCAGGGGTGTATTTGCTAGCGCCATCTGGGCGGCGACCCGTTCGCCATCATTTTGCGCAGCGACACCGGCCAGGAAGTCGCCGGAGCGCGCCGGGCTGGCTTTGGCCATCAGATCCTTGAGGCTGTCGAAGCGATAGGTGTGTGCACCCACCGCGTGGGAAAAACTTGCCATACAGTGTCTCCTTGACGACGCGAGCAGGCGCCCGCGCCGAGGTTTACGGCACTTAGTGCAGGGCGGCCTCTGCGGCCTGGATCGCCGCGAATTCTTCTTCGGGCGTGCCTGCTACCAAGTGATGCCGGCTGTAGAAAGCAAAGTAAGCAATTAATACTCCATAGATGACCGCCGCGCCAATCACCACGCGTGGGTCAACCAAAAAGCCTGCTACCACGGCCACGCAGGCCAGTACCAGCGCCACGCCCGAGGTGAAGATGCCGCCCGGCGTGCGGTACGGGCGCTCCATTTTAGGGCGGCGGATGCGCAGGGTGATGTGCGCAGCCATCATCAGCACGTAGGAAATCGTTGCGCCAAACACCGCCACCAATATCAGCAAATCGCCCTGGCCGGTCAGCGACAGGCCGAAACCGATAATCCCGGGAATCACCAATGCCAGTACTGGCGCCTTGCTCTTGTTGGTCTCGGACAATTTGCGCGGCAGGTAGCCAGCGCGCGACAAGGCAAAAATCTGCCGCGAGTAGGCGTAGATAATCGAGAAAAAGCTTGCGATCAAACCGGCCAGGCCAATCAGGTTGACGAAGCTGCCCATCCAGGTCGAACCGCCATAGGACAGCGCCAGGGCTTCCACCAACGGGTTACCGGATTTGATCAGCGCATACGTGCCTGCACCGCCCGGCGCGATCACCAGGATCAACAGGGCAAAACTGGTCAGCACCACAATCGCGCCGATCAGCCCA
This sequence comes from Pseudomonas sp. 910_23, assembly GCF_052850795.1. NCBI lineage: Bacteria > Pseudomonadati > Pseudomonadota > Gammaproteobacteria > Pseudomonadales > Pseudomonadaceae > Pseudomonas > Pseudomonas sp. 910_23. The sequence continues at coordinate 107,359 of NZ_VXCZ01000009.1, forward strand.
CGGGGCAGGTCGCGCTTGGGGTTCTTGGTTTCTTCAGCGGCCAGGGGTACGCCCTCTACCGCGAGGAAAAACCAGATCGCATAGGGGATCGCCGCCCACACACCCACATAGCCGAACGGCAGGAAGCTGCTGGCGCCCTTGGCCTCGGTCACCGGAATATCCAGCAGGTTGGCGACGTTGAAGTGCGGCACCATCGACACCAGGAATACGCCCAAAGCGATCGCGGCGACGGCGGTGATGACAAACATCAGCTTCAAGGCTTCGCCGACACCAAAAATATGGATGCCGATAAAGATGATGTAGAACGCCAGGTAGATCATCCAGCCGCCAATGCCGAACAGCGACTCGCAGTAAGCGCCGATAAACACCGCAATTGCGGCGGGGGCGATGGCGTACTCGATCAGGATCGCGGTGCCGGTGAGGAACCCGCCCCAAGGGCCAAAGGCGCTGCGGGCAAAACCGTAGCCACCGCCGGCGGTGGGGATCATCGAAGACAGTTCGGCCAGGGAGAAGCACATGCACAGGTACATGGTAGCCATGAGCAATGTGGCGAGGAACATGCCGCCCCAGCCACCCTGGGCCAGGCCGAAGTTCCAGCCTGCGTAGTCGCCGGAGATGACGTAGGCGACGCCAAGGCCGACTAACAGCACCCAGCCGGCAGCGCCTTTTTTCAATTCTCGTTGTTGAAAGTAATCGGTGCCGACTTTTTCGAAGTCGACCGAAGAACTCGTGGGTTCGCTGGGCATGGGAAGTACCTTCCATTCTTATTGTTTTCAACTCGGCCGGTGTGTGCCGAATGCGCATCGCAAGTACTTATGAAGATCCAAATGTGGGAGGGGGCTTGCTCCCGATAGCAGTGGGTCAGTGACTCATACTTGCACTGACACTCCCCGATCGGGAGCAAGCCCCCTCCCACCCTTGATTGCATTTCAAAGGTGGGAGGGGGGGTGGGGTTAGAAAAAGCCCAACGGATTAATGTCGTAGCTCACCAGCAGGTTCTTGGTCTGCTGGTAGTGATCCAACATCATCTTGTGGGTTTCGCGTCCTACGCCAGACTTCTTGTAACCGCCAAACGCGGCGTGCGCCGGGTACAGGTGGTAGCAGTTGGTCCACACGCGACCGGCCTTGATCGCGCGGCCCATGCGGTAGGCGCGGTTGATGTCGCGGGTCCACAGGCCGGCGCCCAGGCCGAACTCGGTATCGTTGGCAATCGCCAGGGCTTCGGCTTCGTCCTTGAAAGTGGTGATGCTCACCACCGGGCCGAAGATTTCCTCCTGGAACACACGCATGTCGTTGGTGCCCTTGAGCAGGGTCGGCTGGATGTAATAGCCGGTGGCCAGATCGCCAGTGAGCTTTTCAACCTTGCCGCCGGTCAGCAGTTGCGCGCCTTCGCCCTTGGCGATTTCCAGATAGGACAGGATCTTGTCAAATTGCTGCTCGGACGCTTGGGCGCCGACCATGGTGTCGGTGTCCAGCGGATCGCCACGCTTGATCGACTCGACCTTCTTCATCACCACTTTCATGAAGTCGTCGTAGATCGACTCCTCCACCAGGGCGCGGGATGGGCAGGTGCACACTTCGCCTTGGTTGAAGAACGCCAGCACCAGGCCTTCGGCAGCTTTTTCGATGAATGCAGGTTCCGCTTTCATGATGTCGGCGAAGAAGATATTCGGCGACTTGCCTCCCAGCTCAACGGTAGACGGAATGATGTTCTCGGCCGCCGCATGCATGATGTGCGAGCCCACCGGGGTAGAGCCGGTGAAGGCTATCTTGGCGATACGTTTGCTGGTCGCCAGGGCTTCGCCGGCTTCCTTGCCGAAACCATGCACCACGTTCAGTACGCCTGGCGGCAACAGGTCGCCGATCAGTTCCATCAGTACGCTGATGCCCAGCGGGGTTTGCTCGGCGGGCTTGAGCACCACGCAGTTGCCGGCGGCCAGGGCCGGGGCGAGTTTCCAGGCGGCCATCAGCAGCGGGAAGTTCCACGGGATGATCTGGCCGACCACGCCCAGTGGTTCGTGAAAGTGATAGGCGGCAGTGAGTTCGTTGATTTCGGCGCTGCTGCCTTCCTGGGCGCGAATGCAGCCTGCGAAGTAGCGGAAGTGGTCGGCGGCCAGGGGGATGTCGGCATTGAGGGTTTCACGCACGGCCTTGCCGTTGTCCCAGGTTTCGGTGATAGCCAGCAGTTCGAGGTTCTGCTCGATACGGTCGGCGATTTTCAGCAGTACCAGCGAGCGGTCCTGGGCGCTGGTTTTGCCCCAGGCGGCAGCGGCGGCGTGGGCGGCGTCCAGAGCCTTGTCGATGTCTTTGGCGGTGGAGCGCGGGAAGTCGGCGATAGGTTTGCCGTTGACCGGCGAGGTGTTGGAGAAGTAGTTGCCATCGACCGGCGCAACGAACTCGCCGCCGATGTAGTTGCCGTACTTGGCCTTGAACGAAACGATGGCGCCTTCGGTACCGGGGTGTGCATAACGCATGGTGGGCATCTCCTGCTTTTATGTTTATCGGAGTACAGCGCTGCAAGCGCGTTATAAAGCGTAGAGCAAAGGTTGGGCCAGTGCGTGCGGGCCAGGTAAATCAAGGGTTTGGTTTTGTTTACAAGGCATGAATGTGGCCGGGGCGATACAGGAGGGGTGACAGTTTGTACCGCAAACGGTACAGCCTGTGACCGATGGGTCGGCCCGGGATTGCAATGGCCGGATGGCTGGTGGATGCTGGGCGCTCTCACGCAGGGAGAATAATAAGAACATGCACAACGATCATTTCAGTCGCCATGCCCAGCAGGTTCTCACCGTCACCCGGGGGCAAGAGCCGCTTCAAGGGCCGGGTAGCGATCCCTCCATCGCCCGTTCCTGGCTGCGTTGCGTTGAGGACTACCACCTCGACCCCGCGCTGACCGTTGCGCCCACCGTCCTTGAGCATGGCCGCCTGCTGGAAAGCCGCGAACGCCTGCGCCAGGTGCTGCATATCGCTGGCAACGAAATGAACAGCCTGCACCAGCAACTCTCGGGGGCCGGTCATGCGGTGCTGCTCACCGATGCCCGGGGGGTGATCCTCAACTGTGTCACCGCGCCGTCCGAGCGCAAGATTTTCGAACGCGCCGGGCTGTGGCTGGGCGCCGACTGGAGTGAAGCTTGCGAAGGCACCAATGGCATCGGCACCTGCCTGGTGGAGCGTCAATCCCTGACCATCCACCGTGACGAGCATTTTCGCGGCCGCCATACCGGGCTGACGTGTTCGGCGAGCCCGGTGTTCGACCCTCACGGTGAATTGCTGGCGGTGCTGGATGTGTCCTCGGCCCGCGAAGCCGTGTCGCGCCAGAGCCAGTTCCACACCATGGCGCTGGTGAACCTGTCGGCCAAGATGATCGAAAGTTGCTACTTCCTGCGCCACTTCGAACACCATTGGCTGCTGCGTTTTCACCTGCAGGCCGAGTCGGTCGGGTTGTTCAGTGAAGGCTTGCTGGCGTTCGATGGCGAAGGGCGCATTTGTGCGGTGAACCAGAGCGCCCTGAACCTGTTGGGGCAGCTACGCGGCGGCTTGGTGGGTCAGCCGGTGGACGCGTTTTTCGACTGTTCCCTGGATCAGTTGCTAGGGCGGGCCAGCGCGAATGCCACGGCCAGTTGGCCGCTGCGTACCCGCGATGGTCGGCCTCTATTTGCAGCGCTGCGAGGCCAGCCCCGCAGTACGCCGGCCCCGGTCGTCAAGCCGCAGGCGCCACGCCCACTGGGTATTTGCCTGGGCGATCCGGCGTTGCAAAATGAGCTGCGCAAGGCCTCGCGAGTATTCGAACGCGACGTGCCCTTGCTGATCAACGGCGAAACCGGCTGCGGTAAAGAGGCTTTCGCCAAGGCCGTGCACCAGGCCAGCCAGCGAGGCGACAAGGCCTTTGTCGCGCTGAACTGTGCGGCCATTCCGGAAAATCTGATCGAGTGCGAGTTGTTTGGCTATCGCGCCGGCAGTTTCACCGGCGCCCTTAAAGAAGGCATGCGCGGCAAGCTGCAACAGGCCGACGGCGGTACGCTGTTTCTCGACGAAATCGGCGATATGCCACTGGCGCTGCAAACCCGCTTGTTAAGGGTGCTGGAGGATCGCCTGGTGGTGCCTATCGGCGGCGAACCTCAAGCCGTGAACCTGCGCATCATCAGCGCGACGCACCGTAATTTGTTGGAGCGTGTGGCCGATGGCAGCTTTCGCGAAGACCTGTATTACCGCTTGAGCGGCTTGGAAGTCGCCCTGCCGCCGTTGCGCGAACGCACTGACAAGGCGCAATTGTTGGACTTCCTCTTGGCCCAAGAGGCCGGCACCGAACAGGTGATGCTAGACGAGTCGGCGCGCCAGGCTTTGTTGGCATTCCCCTGGCCCGGCAACCTGCGACAGTTGCGTACGGTGTTGCGCACGGTGGTGGCGCTCTGTGAGGACGGCCGAGTCGGGCTTGACGACTTGCCGGCATTGATTCGTCAGGCGCAGCCGCTGGGGGCGAGGGTGGATGCGCCGTACGCCTTGCCACTGGAAAGCGCTGAGCGTCAGGCATTACTCGGTGCGTTGGCGCAGCAGCGCTGGCATATGAGCCATGTGGCTGAACAGTTGGGGGTCAGTCGCAATACGTTGTACCGCAAGTTACGCAAACATGGAATCTCAAGGGACTCCACCCATTAAGGGAGTGCGACACCTGTCGGAATAACTCAGTTATTGCCGATGGCTCAAGTTTTGTCGCACAGGCTTTAAGGTTTTTTATCGCGCCATGTACTCACGTCGCCCCGGAACGCTGCACGTTGTTTTAAGCACTGATGGAATAAGGGCAGAGCATCACGTGCCCTTAATCACAGTTGTTTGAAACTTCTAGGGTGACAACACATGAACATTACAAGTCCAATAACGACTCCTGTGCTACAACTCCCTGTTCAACTTGACGTTACGCTCACGTCCCAACCGCAACCCTTAACCGCGGGCTGGGGCGAACCGATGGACCCCACTCAGCCTGAGCCTGGCACGCAGTTGTCTGCGCAGGAGACTGATCAAACGCCGAAGGTGCGCATCAAGCGTGGAATTTTTGGACGGCGGTTCGGGGGAGGATCCCGCCCCACGCCTCACGTGCCGCCCACGCCATCGCCCAGAGTGCCGCCTGCTCCGGTCAGTCCCTCGCCCACCCGGCCCCAAACCACGGCGGGTGGGAAAAAGCCGACGACAAGCCACGATACCCCTGGTGCCAGTGCGACCGCGGGCAGTTCAAGCCAGTCAACCGCAGGTAGACTCAAGGACGTGCTGACCAAGGGGCCTCAGACGCCCCCCCGCGGTGGGACCGCCCCTGTGAAACAGGACGATTCACCCAAGGTCAGCATGGCCGATGTCACCCAGCGACTGTTGGATGCCGACAGGCTGGTCAAAGCGGGCGTTATTTCTACATCACCCTCTACCAGCAAGACGGTCAAGGACGCGTTCATCAATGCAGGTGTCAATGGTATGGTCAGCGCGCCGATCAATGTGGGGGCGTATGCCGGGTCCGTGGCCGCGGGGGAAGCGATCAAGGGCCAATACGTGCCGTCGCCAGTGGCGCCACCGCCACCGCATTTGCCCGGCGTTGCACAGCCCGATCAGAAGCCCATGCCGCAAACCGTTGCGCCACCCGCACCCGATGAGCCTGCGCCGGGAGCCACGCGCCATCTGGATCGGGTAGAGAAAGTGGTGCTGGAGTTTGCCAATGTCGTCATGACGCTGGCGTCGGGCAGCACCGCAGACCGGCTTGCCATTGGCGACGCCTGGCCCAAGGAGCGTGGGGCACGCTTGACTAACCTAGAGCAGTTACTGAGCGTTTCAGAAACCCATATGAGGCAAGTGGCTGAGGACAACGGCGTTATTTTCAAACCTCACATCGAGTCGTCAACATCTCCCAGTACCGGGGGACGCTTAGGCGTAATAGAGCGTCGGTATGACGCGATGGAAAAAGCGGCCGAACGAATCATGACCTTGAAAGACGCTGAGCTTAAAAAAGCTGGCACCACGGTTTAAGACATCCCTTTTGCCCGTCGGATCCTACCGGCGGGCGTTTCGCCCTCAGCTAAAGCGTGCGAACTTTCCCACCCTACGCTAACCTGCCTCGATGTTTACGAGGTCGACTATGCACATTCATATTCTGGGTATCTGCGGTACGTTCATGGGTTCGATGGCGGTTCTGGCCAAAGAGCTGGGCCATCACGTTACGGGCTCCGATGCCAATGTTTATCCGCCCATGAGCACGCAGCTGCAGGCGCAAGGTATCGAGCTGACCCAAGGTTACGACCCCTCGCAATTCGACCCGGTGCCGGATCTGGTAGTGATTGGCAACGCCATGTCCCGCGGCAACCCAGCGGTCGAGTACGTGCTCAATAAAGGTTTGCCTTACGTCTCAGGCCCTCAATGGCTGGCTGATCATGTGTTGCAAGGTCGTTGGGTATTGGCGGTGGCCGGCACTCACGGCAAGACCACCACCAGCAGTATGCTCGCCTGGGTGCTGGAACATGCGGGCATGAGCCCGGGCTTCCTGATCGGCGGCGTGCCGCAGAATTTCTCGGTGTCGGCGCGCCTGGGCGATACGCCGTTTTTCGTGATCGAAGCCGATGAATACGACAGCGCGTTTTTCGACAAGCGCTCCAAGTTCGTCCACTACCGTCCGCGCACAGCGATCCTGAATAATCTGGAGTTTGATCACGCGGACATCTTTCCCGATCTGGCGGCTATTGAGCGGCAGTTTCATCACTTGGTGCGTACCATCCCGAGTGAAGGCCTGGTCATCCACCCGACCACTGAACCGGCGTTGCAGCGCGTGATCGACATGGGCTGCTGGACGCCGGTGCAGACCACCGGTGTGGACGGGCAATGGCAGGTCAAGTTGCTCAGCGAAGACGGCTCCCGGTTTGAAGTGCTGTTCGAAGGCCAAGCCCAAGGCGTCGTGGAGTGGGATATGACCGGCCAGCACAATGTTGCCAACGCGCTGGTAACCCTGGCGGCTGCACGGCATGTCGGTGTGGTGCCGGCCATGGGCATCGCGGCCTTGAGCGCATTCAAAAGCGTCAAGCGGCGCATGGAAAAAGTCGCCGACGTGAATGGGATTACCATCTACGACGACTTTGCCCACCATCCAACAGCTATCGCCACTACGCTCGACGGCCTGCGCAAGCGCGTTGGCGATGCCCAAATCATTGCGATCGTCGAACCGCGCTCCAACTCCATGAAGCTGGGGGCGCACCGCGATGGCCTGCCGGAAAGCGTCAACGACGCCGACCAGGTGGTCTGGTACGCGCCTGCCAACCTTGGTTGGGACCTGCCGGGGATCGCTGCGCTGTGCACCGTGCCTTCGACCGTGTGTGATTCGCTGGAAGGCATCATTGAGCATGTGAAGCACTTGGCCAAGCCCGGCACCCATGTGGTAGTCATGAGCAACGGCGGCTTTGGCGGCTTGCACGGCAAGCTGGCCGAGGCGTTGAAATGAGCGGCCCCGAACGTATCACCCTGGCAATGACCGGCGCATCCGGCGCGCCTTACGGCCTGCGCCTGCTGGATTGCCTGGTACGTGAAGACCGTGAAGTGCACTTCCTGATTTCCAAGGCCGCCCAATTGGTGCTGGCGACCGAGACGGATGTGCAATTGCCGGCCAAGGTGCAGATGATGCAAGCGTTCCTCACCGAATACACCGGTGCGGCGGCGGGGCAGATCAAGGTCTATGGCAAGGAAGACTGGATGTCGCCCGTAGCTTCGGGCTCCGGCGCGCCGGCGGCGATGGTGGTGGTGCCATGCTCCACCGGCACCCTGTCGGCGATTGCCACGGGCGCCTGCAATAACCTGATCGAAAGGGCGGCGGACGTGACCTTGAAGGAGCGTCGCCAATTGATCCTGGTACCGCGCGAAGCACCGTATTCGAGTATTCACCTGGAACACATGCTCAAGTTGTCGAACATGGGCGTGACCATCTTGCCCGCGTCGCCGGGCTTCTATCACCAGCCCCAAACCATTGATGACCTGGTGGACTTCGTGGTGGCGCGCATTCTCAACCTGCTGAACATTCCCCAGGATATGCTGCCGCGCTGGGGCGAGCACCATTTGGGCGGCGATGAATAAAGTGCTGCTGCTATTACTGGCGTTGCACCTCGCTGGTTGCGCCACGGCACGCACCCTGGACGCCGCGCAAGCGGGCGCGCCAGTGGTGTATGCCGGTACACGCCTGGATTTGTATGCGATCAATGGCGGCTGCTGTGCCAAGGACCGCTTTGGTGCCGAGGCGCCCACCTATCCTCATATCGACCTGCCCGCCAGCGCGTTGCTCGATACGCTGCTGTTGCCACTGTCTTTGTTGACCGTGCTGGGCGTGGGCTTCAACGCCACTGGCGGACTCTGAGAACTACACGAACCCAATGTGGGAGGGGGCTTGCTCGCGATGGCGCCGTGTCAGGCAACTACATTGTTGCTGACCCACCGTTATCGGGAGCAAGCTCCCTCCCACATTTGGATTGGCGTTCTTACTTGCCGAGCTTGCGCAGCTCATCCGACTCCACCACCCGTACGCCATCCTGTTCTTCCAGCGCCAGGCGCCACATGGCGCGAGCCAGTTCGCAGACTTCGATGCCGTGGTACTTGCCCGGAATCAAACGCGACAACGGCCCGGCCAGCTGTTCGGCCAGACGCGGTTCCAGCCGCTCCCCCAGCAGCAAGGAAGGTCGCACGATGGTCAGTTGCGGCCAGTCCTGGGCTTTGAGTGCCTGCTCCATTTCGCCCTTGACTCGGTTGTAGAACACTGAGGATTTCGGGTCGGCGCCGATCGCACTGATCACGATCAGATGCCGCGCACCCAGTTCCCGAGCGCGCTTGGCGAAGGCCACCACCATGTCCAGATCGACCGCACGGAACGCCGTTTCCGAGCCGGCTTTCTTGATCGTGGTGCCCAGGCAGCAAAAGGCAATGTCCACCCGGCCGCTCAGTTGCGGCAGGAACACTGCAGGGTCGCCCACCGGGTTTTCCAGGCGTGGGTGTTCAGCCAGCGGCTTGCGGCTCGGCGCCAGTACACGGGTCACGGTGGGTTCGTTGAGCAGGCGATCAAGCAGGTGTTCGCCGGTGAGGCCAGAGGCCCCGGCCAGCAAGATATGCTGAGGTGTCAGGTACATGATGTTTCCCCCTTGTTACACGTTACAGCTTAGTTGCCTTTGGCTTCCTTGCTATTCATTGAGACGCTTTCGAGCGCCTTTCGTGCCTGCTGTTTGCGTAATAGTTGCCAATGGGCGATCACGCCTTTGGGCGCCCATATCTGCGGTTCTGAGGCTTCGAAGTTGTCCGCCTGTTCGCGTTCGGCCACATGCAGTTGTGCCAGTTTGAACGCGTGTTGCAAATCGTCCGTTTGGTTGAAGGCTTGTGCGAAAAGGGCATCGCCAAAGTAGGTAAAGTCCGCCTCTTCTGAACAGCCAAAGGACACGCGATCCGCACGGGATGCCGTCATGATCAGCGTGCGCTCATCTTTCAGGGCCGGAATGAAACCGCCGGAGTAGCAGGCGGAAATCACGATGATCTTGTCGCGGTTTTTCAACGGCGCCAGCACGGCGGCCAGTTCATCGGCGGGCAGGTCGGCCAGTTCCATGCGCGGCTGGTCGAGCACCAACTCATGTTCATGGGTGCCGTGGCTGGTCAAGTAGATGAACACCAGGTCTTCGGGCCCGGTACGTTCGGCCAGGGTTTGCACGGAACGCCGCAGGCTTTCGCGGGTGGCCAGCGGACGGTCGGCGATGTGGTCACGGTGGTTGACCAGGCGGACCTGCCCGCGCGCGCCGAAGCGGGTGGTGAGCAGGTTGCTGACGTAATCGGCTTCGCGCAGAAACACGCTTTGCTTGCCGTCACCTGCCAACGCCAACGTATAAAGCTCGACGGCAGGTGTCGAGGCCGGAACGGCGGCCAGGGCCTCGTCGAGCAAGCGGCCTTGGGCCAATAGGCCGGTTTCCAGTGGGTCGGGCAGCAACTTGCCATCGGCATCGCGCACGCGCAGGCCATTGACCCAGGTGCCGGCCTGCACGGTGCCGTCGGTGAGCACGAGGGTGCCACGCCCCTGATAGTTGTCGCTGTCGAAGCCACCGATATAGAAGCTGCCATCGGTGAGGTTCAGGCGCCCCTCACCGGTAAAGCGCCAGTCACTGAACTGACCGACGTAGTGGCTGCCATCGGCGCCAATCAATTCGCCTTTGCCACTGAGGGCGCCTTCCTTGAACTGGCCGACCCATACGTCGCCGTCGGCGTTTTCATAGCGGCCTTTGCCGTTGAGTTGGTTCTGCTTGAATTGGCCGATATAGATATCGCCCTCAGCGCTATTGAAGGTGCCATTGCCTTCCAGTTGGCCATCGACAAAGTGGCCGCTGAACTGATTGCCGCTGTCGTCATTGCGCTGGCCTTCGCCATTGGGCTTGCCGTGGGCAAATTGGCCCTGGTACTGGCTGCCATCGGCCAATTCCAGGCGACCGAGGCCTGCGTACTGGTCGTCCTTGAACTCGCCGCGATAGGTCATCTGCCCTTCTTTGAGGGTGCCTTCGCCATCGCGTCGACCGTTCTTGAAGCTGCCGACATAGCTGCTGCCCGTGGTAGTCAAGCTGCCCTGGCCATCAAACAGGCCCTGCTGGAACTGGCCTTTATAGACTTCGCCATTGCTGCCATGCCATTCGCCCTGGCCGTGCCACTGGCCTTTATCGAACTGGCCGGCGTACCAACTGCCGTTGGGGTAGTCCACGCGGCCCTGGCCTTGCAGCAGGCCGTTGACCACATCGCCACGGTAGCGGCCGCCATCGGGCAGGCGCGCATCGGGCGGCAACAGCGATTCGCCGTCTCCGCAAGCGGTCAGCAACAGGGCAAGGGCAAGGGGGGCGAGTGGGCGCATAGCGGGATCCGGATAATTGAGCGCCGAGTATGCCGCAGCCGCGAGATTCATACATAAATTTACATACACTGTGGCAAGGTTTATTGCCTCGCCACAGGGGCGGCCTTACACGAAGCAGAGTGACAGCGACTCGGCAATATAGGCAGGTTTCTCCTGGCCTTCGATTTCCAGGGTGGCGGTGGCCTTGAACAGCCATTGGCCGGGTTTTTTCTCGGTGACGTCGGTGAGTGTGACGTTCAGGCGCACCTTGGAGTCGACCTTCACCGGCTGGATGAAGCGCACACTGTCCAGGCCGTAGTTGACGGCCATTTTCAAGCCCTCGGGCATGATCAGGATGTCTTCCATCAGCTTGGGCATCAGTGACAGTGACAGGAAACCGTGGGCGATGGTGCTGCCGAACGGGGTTTGTGCGGCCTTGACCGGGTCGACGTGGATGAACTGATGATCGCCGGTGGCCTCTGCGAACAGGTTGATGCGCGCCTGGTCGATGGTGAGCCATTCGGAACGTCCCAGTTCCTTGCCGACATAATCTTTGAGCTGCGCTACGGGTACATAGGGCATTGCGTCTCTCCTGGGTTCATCATTTTTATCCCCCGTTGATAAGGGGTTTTATATGGGATACAGAGAACCAATGTAGATCATCATGGGCAAATGGCCCGGTCAACCCAACATGCTTTTGGCGAATGCCTGGGCATAGGGCGGGCGTGCTTATAATGCGCATGGGCTTTGAGGGGGGAGAGAGCGGGATGCTGTTACGTGGCCTGACTTGGCTGGTGCTGTTTCAATTGATCGGTACGGCGATCAATCATTTGCTGTTGCCGGTACTGCCGGGGCCGATCATCGGGCTGCTGCTGATGCTGGGCTTTCTGGTCTGGCGCGGTGAAGTCGGCGAGCCGCTGAGCCTGGCGGCCGGCAGCCTGTTGCGTTATCTGCCGTTGCTGTTGGTGCCGCCCGCCGTGGGAGTGATGGTCTACGCCAAGGACATTGTTGCGGACTTCTGGGCTATCGTCGGGGCGCTGGTGTTGTCGCTGGTGATCGCCATGGGCTTTGTCGGTGTGCTGATGCAGCAGATGGTCAGGCGCAAGGAGAAGGACCAATGATGCTTGACTGGCAGGGCGCCTGGACGGCGGTCATTCATCATCCGTTGTTCGGCATCGGTATCACCCTGGGCGCCTATCAGCTGGTGCTGGCGGGGTATGAGAAAACCCGCTGGATCTTCCTGCAACCGGTGCTGGTGTCGATGTTGCTGGTGATCGGTGTGTTGCTCGCCTGTGGCCTGAGTTACGCCGAGTACCGCGAAAGCACCGAGATCATGGGGATCCTGCTGGGGCCTGCGACGGTGGCATTGGCGGTACCGCTTTATCTCAACCTGCGGCGGATTCGCCAATTGTTCTGGCCGATTTTTACTACGCTGGTGGTAGGCGGGGTGTTGGCTACCGGCTTGTGTGTGCTGTTGGGGTGGTGGTTTGGTGCCGAACACAGGGTGCTGATGACCATGGCACCCAAGTCGGTGACGTCGCCGATTGCCATGCTGGTCGCCGAACAGATTGGTGGCGTGGCGGCATTGGCGGCAGTGTTTGTACTGATCACCGGGGTGGTCGGCGCGATGATCGGCCCGGCGTATCTGTCGCGCCTGGGCGTGCACAGCCCTGAAGCGCGGGGCATGGCGCTGGGCATGACCGCCCATGCGGTCGGCACCTCGGTGGCCCTGCAGGAAAGCGAAGAGTGCGGCGCCTTTGCGGCGCTGGCCATGAGCCTGATGGGCGTGGCGACGGCGGTGTTTCTGCCGTTGGCCGTGTCGGTAATTGTTTAACCCGGGTTTTAAGGAAACCGTTATGAGTCTGGCGCTGTTCCCACTCAACACTGTGCTGTTCCCAGGCTGCACCCTCGACCTGCAGATATTTGAGGCGCGCTACCTGGACATGATCAGTCGCTGCATGAAAAAGGGCGAAAGCTTCGGCGTGGTGTGCACCCTCAGCGACAGAGAGCCGGGCATGAGCACGGAAGGCTACGCGCTGATCGGCTGCGAAGCGTTTATTCGCGACTTCAAACAGCAGGACAATGGCCTGCTGGGGATTCGTGTCGAAGGTGGCCGGCGTTTCCGCGTGCTAGACGTCACGGTGCAGAAAGATCAATTGCTGGTGGCCGAGGTTAAATGGTTGGAGGAGATACCGGATCGGCCTCTGGAAGAAGAGGACGCCGACTTGCTGGCGCTGCTGGAGGCCCTGGCGGAGCACCCGATGGTGGCTTCGCTGGAGATGAACGCCCATGCCGAAGGCCAGCAGGCCCTCGGCAACCAACTGGCGTACCTGCTGCCATTTACCGACGCCGATAAGGTCGACTTGCTGCGAATTGACGATCCGCAGCAGCGGCTGGATGCCATTCAGATGTTGCTGGATGAATTGCAGGGTGAGTTGTTCACCTGAGATACGGAATTTTCTGCGGTTGCTTTCGGATTTTGCTACGTCATTTCAGGCGCGGCGCCTGCAATATTTTCCGATCACACCATAATGATCGGGGATGACCATGATTCGTCTGACACCATCGGAACAAGTCGCCTGGGACACGTATTTTGTCAGCGTGACCACGCAATTGCTCCAGCAGGACGCCACCCGGGGCGCAGAGTACGTCGCCGAGCGCGCCGCCGACATTGCCGACGAGATGCTGCTGGAGCGACGCGAACGTTGCGTTGAGCGTCGCTCTGCTTCAGTGGACTGGATTGGCCCGGCCAAGGGTCAGTAGGCGTACCTGAGCAATGCATGGGAGGTGCCGGTGAATGCAATGAAGCCGAGCACCGCCACCACGGCCGGCAATACCAGCCACCAGGCTTTTTGCGTCATTGCCGGCAGCGGGCTGCGGTACTGGATCACGGTCAGGCTGAACGCGCACACCGTCATGGCCAGTAGCGTGCCTGCCAGGATGTCGCTGGGCCAGTGAGCGCCCAGGTACACCCGCGACAGAGCAATGAATGCGGCGGGTATGCAGCCCAGCAGCATCCAGGTCAGGCGCAATCGCGTGGGTTGGCCGCGACCGGCCAATACCGCGAGCGCCAGGAAGAACGCAAAAGCGCCGGAGGCATGGCCGCTGGGCATACTGAAACTGGTCAACGGGTCGGTCAGAATCTCCGGGCGGCCGCGGGCAAAAAACAGCTTGGTGCCGGTGTTGATCACCGCCGCGCCTGCCAGGGTCGCTCCCACAAACAGCGCGTGGCGCCATTGCCGGGCCACAAACAACAGGGCGGTGAACACCGCGCTGGCGACGAACATTTTCTTGAACTCGCCCAATTGCGTGATCCGCACCATCACCTCATCCAGCCACGGGCTGCGATGCTCCTGCACGAGGGCGCTCAGGCCCTGATCGAAGTCATTGAGATGCGGGTAGCCGATAAACAGCGCGATCAGCAGGGTCAGGCTGGCACAACCGATCCACAACGTTGCGCGACGATGGGCGCGCAGGCTGCTGTTCAAACTCAATCCCAATAGCGCCGCCAGGCACGCCGCGACAATCGCCGCTTCCGGCCAGAAACCTTCCGGCAAGGGCAGGCGGAACGCGGCACCGGCTGCCCAGCCCGGCAGCAGATACGCCACTGACCAACCGGCGGCGGCGATCAGGCTGACGATCGCAAAGCGCGGGAACGGCATGTCGCACATACCGGCGACCATCGGCAGCATGGGGCGCAATGGCCCGATGAAGCGCCCGACCAGCAAGCTGGCGATTCCGTACTTGTGGAAGTAGGTTTCTGCGCCATTCATCCATTCCGGATGATGTCGCAGGCCCGGCAAGCGCCGGATGTTCTGATGGAAATGTCGGCCCAGGTAGTAGGAAACCCCGTCGCCCAATAGGCCGCCGAGGAAGCCCAGCAGCAGGGTTTCACTCAGTGACAACGCACCGCTGCCGGCCAGTGCGGCAATCGCAAACAGCAATACCGTGCCCGGCACGATCAGCCCGGCAATGGCCAGGCACTCCACGCACGCGACAATAAACACCGCGGCTGCCAGCCATTGCGGGTTCAGGGTCAGCCAGCCGGTGATGCTATCGAGCCATTGGCCCATACAATCCACTCCATAATGAGACGGTGAATTTCCACTGTGGGAGCTGGCTTGCCTGCGATGGCTGCGGCATGGCCAGCATGGAAGTTGCCTGGCCCACCGCTATCGCAGGCAAGCCAGCTCCCACATGGGATGTGTCGCCCGTTAGATCAAAAAATAATCGCGGCCTTCGACCTGCCCGCGACGCAGCGGGTTCCGCGTGCAGTACGGCGCATAGCCGGCATCGACGAAGCGGTACATCAAGTGTTCATCGCGCCCGCTGGGAATGCCCAGCCGGGTGGTCTGGATAATCTGTGTGGGCACCTGGCCCACATCTTCGACATACAGCAGTTCCTGATCGAAGCGCTTGGCGTCCCACATCGGCACTTTCAGGCCCAGTGCCTTGCACAACAGGGTCTGCCCGGCGCACAGCTTCTGAGCCGGGCGCGGGCTGCCGTCGGGGTTGGGGTTGTTCAACAGCATTTGCGCCAGGCTCGCCGGCCCGCAGATTTCATCGACCCACGGGTAAGCCGACTTGATCAGCACGGCATTCCCCGGGCCGTGGGCGCTGAAGTTCAGGGAATCACCGCCCCTGGCGTAGTACATATAGATATGACCGCCATCCAGAAACAAAGCCTTACGCTTTTCTGTGTAGCCCAGCGACGCATGGCTGCCTCTTTCGGCCACGTAATAGGCTTCGGTTTCAATAATTCGCGCCGAAAGCCAGAGATCACCAACACGGTGGCGAATGATTTTCCCCAACAGTTCTTGCGCGAGCAGTTGTGCATCGCGGTCGAAGAAGCCGTCGGGCAGGGCGCTTGCGGGGAGTGGGGCGGTAAGTCCGGGCATGGCGTTCAGGGTTATTACGGCTAAATGTGACGGAATAATAACAACTCTCACCTTAATTACCGCTGAACCCCGGGTTTTTACAGTTCATTTCGACCATCCGCCCCTCACCGCTGTCAGTCGAGCGGCGTCACAGCTATAATCTGCCGCTTTCCTCTTTGCCAAGACTCCCTGACCATGACTGAGTCCGTTCTTGACTACATGACCCGCCTGGGTCGCGCTGCCCGTCAGGCCTCGCGGTTGATCGCCCGTGCGAGCACTGCACAGAAGAACCGTGCGCTGCTGGCGGCTGCCGATGCTCTGGATGCTTCGCGCTCCGAGTTGACCGCTGCCAATGAACTGGACTTGGCCAACGGTCGCGCCAATGGCCTGGAACCTGCCTTGCTGGATCGCCTGGCACTGACCCCGGCACGTATCGACGACATGATCGAAGGCCTGCGTCAGGTGGCCAAGCTGCCTGACCCCATCGGTGAAATCCGCGACATGCGCTACCTGCCGTCCGGTATCCAGGTCGGCAAGATGCGCGTGCCGCTGGGTGTGATCGGCATCATCTACGAGTCGCGTCCGAACGTGACCATCGACGCCGCGAGCCTGTGCCTGAAGTCGGGCAACGCTACCATCCTGCGAGGCGGCTCCGAGGCGATCAATTCCAACCGTGCTATCGCCGCCTGCATCCAGCAAGGCCTGGCCGTGGCCGAGTTGCCAGCTGAAGTGGTGCAAGTGGTGGAAACCACCGACCGCGCGGCTGTGGGCGCGTTGATCACCATGCCGGAATTTGTCGACGTGATTGTGCCCCGTGGCGGCAAGAGCCTGATCGAGCGCGTCAGCCGGGATGCCAAGGTGCCAGTCATCAAGCATCTGGACGGCGTGTGCCACGTCTTCATCGACATCGCCGCCGACCTCGACAAGGCGATTCGCATTGCCGACAACGCCAAGACCCACCGCTACGCGCCGTGCAACACCATGGAAACCCTGCTGGTGCACGCCGGCATTGCCGAGCGCGTGCTGCCGCCGCTGGCTGCCATCTACCGTGACAAGGGCGTGGAACTGCGTGGCTGCGAGCGTACCCGTGCACTGCTCGGCAGCGATGTGATCGAAGCGACTGAACAAGACTGGTACACCGAATACACGGCGCCGATCCTGTCGATTCGCATCGTCGACGACCTGGATCAGGCCATCGAACACATCAATAAATACGGCTCCAAGCACACCGACGCCATTGTTTCCGAGCATTTCAGCGATGCCCGGCGTTTCCTCAATGAAGTGGACTCCGCTTCGGTGATGATCAACGCCTCGACACGTTTTGCCGACGGCTTCGAGTATGGCCTGGGGGCGGAGATCGGTATCTCCACCGACAAGCTTCATGCACGCGGCCCGGTTGGCCTTGAAGGGCTGACCAGCGAGAAGTACGTAGTGTTCGGCGACGGTCATGTGCGCACTTGATGGCTAAACGCATCGGGCTGCTCGGCGGTACTTTCGACCCCGTGCACATCGGCCATTTGCGCAGTGCCCTGGAAGTCGCCGATGCCCTGGCGCTGGACGAGGTGCGGCTGCTGCCCAATTTTCGGCCGCCGCATCGCGATGCGCCGCAGGTGTCCGCGCAACAGCGCCTGGAAATGGTGCAGGTGGCCGTAGAGGGCATACAGCCGTTGATGGTGGACGACCGCGAGCTCAAGCGCGATAAACCGTCCTACACTGTCGACACCCTGGAGCTGATGCGCGCCGAGATGGCCGCAGATGACCAGTTGTTTCTGCTTTTGGGCTGGGACGCATTTTGCGGCCTGCCCTCTTGGCACCGCTGGGAGGAGCTCCTCCAGCATTGCCACATCCTGGTTTTGCAACGCCCGGATGCCGACAGCGAACCGCCGGATGCCTTGCGCAACCTGCTGGCCGCGCGGTCGGTAAGTGACCCCTTGGCCCTGACCGGGCCGAACGGGAATATTGCATTCGTCTGGCAGACCCCGCTTGCGGTGTCCGCCACCCAGATCCGTCAACTGCTGGCCAGCGGTAAGTCGGTACGTTTCCTGGTGCCTGACGCGGTCCTGGCCTACATCGATGCGCACGGGCTTTACCGTGCGTCGAACTGAAAAGGCGCGCTTGGACGCACGAGCCGTGCAGCAAGCGCCCGAACATACGAGCAAAACGAGTTTTATATGACGAACAAAGACGTAAGCAAAGTTAAGCGCAAAGGCACCTTCAAAAGCGCACCGCTGCCGGTTGAAGCCCACGTGGGCCCGGAATTGGCTGGCGAAGAGCTGGTGAAAGTGGCCGTGGCCGCCCTGGAAGACGTTAAGGCCCAGGACATCCAGGTGCTGGACGTACGCGACAAGCAAAGCATCACCGACTTCATGATCATCGCCACCGGTACCTCCAACCGCCAGATCGGCGCGATGCTCGACAAGGTTCGCGAAGCCGTCAAAGCCCAGGGCGTGAAGCCTCTGGGTGAAGAAGGCAAGGGCGACAGCGACTGGGTACTGCTGGACATGGACGATGTGATCGTTCACATGATGACTTCCAACGCCCGCCAGTTCTACGACCTGGAACGTCTGTGGAAAGGCGCCGAGCAGAGCCGTGCCGCCGATGGCAAGCACCACAGCCCGGAAGTGGGCCACGCGCACTTCGACAAGCTCAACAAAGACCAGGAATAAGGAACGGCTGTGCGCCTGCGTCTGATCGCTGTCGGTTCACGCATGCCCAAGTGGGTGGAAGAAGGCTGGCACGAGTATGCCAAGCGTCTGCCCGCTGAGCTGTCGCTTGAACTGGTGGAAATACCGCTCAATACCCGGGGCAAGAACGCCGATGTGGCGCGCTTTATTCGCCAGGAAGGCGAAGCCATGCTGGCCAAGGTCGGCCCCAACGAGCGTATCGTCACTCTCGAAGTGCACGGCAAGCCCTGGAGCACCGAGCAGTTGGCGGTGGAACTGGATCGCTGGCGCCTGGATTCGCGTACGGTCAACTTCATGGTCGGTGGCCCCGAGGGGCTTGCGCCGGAAGTCTGCGCGCGAGCCGATCAGCGCTGGTCGTTGTCGGCGCTGACATTGCCGCACCCGTTGGTAAGGATTCTGATCGGTGAACAGCTGTATCGCGCCTGGACAGTTCTGTCCGGGCACCCTTACCACAAATAGTCTGCGCTGCCCCCGATGACCCAGCCGATCCGCATCAAGGACCACGAGAAAGACGCACGTCTGGTACGCGCGCGGGTGGTGTTCGGTGCGATTTTGGTGGTGGCGTTGATGTGCGTGCTGATTGCGCGTCTGTATTTCCTGCAGGTGATCCAGTACGACTATCACTCCACGCTGTCGGAAAACAACCGGGTGCATGTGCAGCCGATTCCGCCGACCCGAGGGCTGATCTTCGACCGCAATGGCGTGGTGGTCGCGGATAACCGCCCCAGCTTCAGCCTGAGCATGACCCGTGAGCGTTCCGGCGACTGGCAGCAAGTGCTCGATGTGATTGTCGAGGTGCTGCAACTGACGCCGGAAGACCGGGTGATCTTCGAGAAACGCATGAAGCAGGGGCGCCGGCCGTTCGAGCCGGTGCCGATCCTGTTCGAGCTGACCGAAGAGCAGATCGCCCGAATCGCCGTGAACCAGTTCCGTCTGCCGGGTGTGGAAGTGGTGGCGCAGTTGGTGCGCCACTATCCGCAAGGGGCGCACTTTGCCCACTCGGTCGGCTATATGGGGCGGATCAACGAGAAAGAGCTTAAAACCCTCGACCCGGTCAATTACAGCGGCACCCATCATATCGGCAAGACCGGCATCGAGCGTTTCTACGAGCCCGAGCTGCACGGCCAGGTGGGTTACGAAGAAGTCGAGACCAACGCCCGCGGCCGCGTCTTGCGCGTGCTCAAGCGCACCGACCCGATACCGGGCAAGGACATTGTGCTGAGCCTGGACATCAAGTTGCAGGAAGCGGCCGAGATGGCCCTGGGTGGCCGGCGTGGCGCCGTGGTGGCGCTGGACCCGAAAACCGGCGAAGTGCTGGCGATGGTCAGTCAGCCGAGTTTCGACCCTAACCTGTTCGTCACCGGCATCAGCTTCAAGGCCTACGCCGAGCTGCGCGACTCCATCGATCGACCGCTGTTCAACCGCGTATTGCGCGGCCTGTATCCACCGGGTTCGACCATCAAGCCGGCGGTGGCGATCGCCGGCCTGGATTCCGGCGTGGTCACGGCCTCCAGTCGGGTCTATGACCCCGGCTACTACATGCTGCCCAACTATGATCACAAATACCGTAACTGGAACCGCTCCGGTGACGGCTATGTCGACCTGGACACCGCGATCATGCGCTCCAACGACACCTATTTTTACGACCTGGCCCACAAGCTGGGGATCGATCGCCTGTCTGCCTACATGGGCAAGTTCGGCCTCGGTCAGAAAGTCTCTCTGGACATGTTCGAAGAGTCTCCCGGCCTGATGCCGTCGCGGGAATGGAAGCGTGCGACGCGCCGTCAGGCATGGTTCCCGGGTGAAACCCTGATCCTGGGGATCGGCCAGGGCTATATGCAGGCCACGCCGCTGCAACTGGCCCAGGCCACGGCTCTGGTGGCCAATAAAGGCGTCTGGAATCGGCCGCACCTGGCCAAGACCATCGAAGGCGAAAAGCCGGTAGACGACAACCCGATTCCCGACATTGTGCTGCGCGACCCGTCCGACTGGGCCAAGGTCAACCACGGCATGCAGCAAGTCATGCACGGCGCACGGGGTACCGCACGCAAGGCGGCAGCCGGCGCGCAATACCGCATCGCCGGCAAGAGTGGTACGGCCCAGGTGGTCGCGATCAAGCAGGGCGAAAAATATGACCGTTCCAAGGTTCAGGAGCGTCACCGCGACCACGCCTTGTTTGTCGGCTTCGCCCCGGCTGACGACCCGAAAATCGTGGTCTCGGTGATGGTCGAGAACGGTGAGTCCGGCTCTGGCGTCGCGGCGCCCGTGGTGCGGCAGATCATGGATGCCTGGCTGTTGGCCGAGGATGGCAAGCTCAAGCCCGAATATGGCGGCCCCCCATCAAGCCCCGAGGTTACGGCCCGTGAAGAGTAATTTTGACCGCATCCTCTCCAGCGAGGATGTGATGCGTCGCCGTGCGACGTTGCTGCAACGCATGCACATTGATGGCCCCCTGCTGATCCTGCTGCTGACCTTGGCGGCCGGCAGCCTGTTCGTGCTGTATTCGGCCAGCGGCAAGAACTGGGACCTGCTGATCAAACAGGCGTCCTCGTTTGGCCTGGGCCTGTTGTCGATGGTGGTGATCGCCCAGCTTGAACCGCGCTTCATGGCGCGTTGGGTGCCGCTGGGGTATGTCGCCGGCGTGTTGCTGCTGGTGGTGGTGGATGTCATGGGCCATAACGCCATGGGAGCCACGCGCTGGATCAACATTCCCGGGGTGATTCGCTTCCAACCGTCGGAATTCATGAAGATCCTGATGCCGGCCACCATCGCCTGGTACTTGTCCAAGCGCACCTTGCCGCCACAGCTCAAGCACGTGGTGATCAGCCTGCTTCTAATCGGCGTGCCGTTTATTCTGATCGTGCGCCAGCCTGACCTTGGCACCTCATTGCTGATTCTGGCCGGTGGCGCGTTCGTGCTGTTTATGGGCGGCTTGCGCTGGCGCTGGATCCTCAGCGTGCTGGCCGCTGCCGTCCCCGTGGCCGTGGCCATGTGGTTCTTCTTCATGCACGACTATCAGAAGCAACGGATCCTGACGTTCCTCGACCCGGAGAGCGACCCGTTGGGCACCGGCTGGAACATCATCCAGTCCAAGGCGGCCATCGGTTCCGGCGGCGTATTCGGCAAAGGCTGGTTGCTGGGCACCCAGTCCCATCTGGACTTCTTGCCCGAAAGTCATACCGACTTCATCATCGCGGTGATGGGCGAAGAGTTCGGCCTGGTGGGCATTTGCGCCTTATTGTTGATCTATCTGCTGTTGATTGGTCGCGGCCTGGTGATTACCGCCCAGGCGCAGACGCTGTTCGGTAAATTGCTTGCCGGCAGCCTGACCATGACTTTTTTTGTTTACGTTTTCGTCAACATCGGTATGGTCAGTGGCCTGCTGCCGGTGGTTGGGGTGCCGTTGCCATTCATTAGCTACGGCGGAACTTCGCTGGTGACATTGCTGTCAGCGTTTGGGGTTTTGATGTCGATTCATACGCATCGCAAGTGGATCGCACAGGTTTGAATAAGGTGAAGATGTCAATGCAAGTAATGCGCGGCTGGGCGACTCGGCATGCGACCTGGATGGGCCTGATTGGGCTGCTGGGGGCAACGCAAGAGGCGCAGGCCGGTGACTACGATGGTTCACCCCAGGTCGCCGAATTTGTCGGTGAGATGACCCGCGACTACGGTTTTGCCGGCGAGCAACTGATGGGCGTGTTCCGCGAAGCCCAGAAAAAGCAGGCGATCCTCGACGCCATTTCCCGCCCCGCCGAACGCGTGAAGCAGTGGAAGGAATATCGCCCGATGTTCCTTACTGACGCACGTATTGCCCGCGGCGTGGACTTCTGGCGCCAGCATGAAGCCGTCCTGGCCCGCGCCGAGCAGGAATACGGCGTGCCGGCCCAGGTCATCGTCTCGATCATCGGCATTGAAACGTTCTACGGCCGCAATACCGGCAGCTACCGGGTGATCGACGCCTTGTCGACCCTGGGCTTCGATTACCCGCCGCGTGCCGAATTCTTCCGCAAGGAGCTGCGCGAATTCCTGCTGCTGGCCCGCGAAGAGCAGGTCGACCCGATGACACTCAAGGGCTCGTACGCCGGTGCGATGGGCTTGCCGCAGTTCATGCCGAGCAGTTTTCGCGCCTATGCGGTGGACTTTGACGGCGACGGCCATATCAATATCTGGAGCAACCCCGACGACGCCATCGGCAGCGTGGCCAGCTACTTCAAGCGTCACGGCTGGGTTGGCGGCGAACCGGTGGTTATCCGCGCCGATGTCACAGGTGAGCGCGCCGATGAAGGCTTGACCCAGGGTATCGAGCCGGTCAAGACCGTCGGGGAGTTGCGAGCGCTGGGCTGGTCGAGTCAGAATGCGCCACGCGACGACATGCCGGTGACGGCATTCCGCCTGGAAGGTGCAAACGGCCCGGAATACTGGATGGGCCTGAAGAATTTCTACGCAATCACGCGTTATAACCGCAGTGTGATGTACGCCATGGCCGTGCATCAGCTGTCAGATGAGCTGGTTCAAGCACGGGGTAACAAGTAATGCGGGTATCGCCGTTCAAAAAACCGCTCAAGCTGGTGGCGTTCGCCGCGTTGTCCTTGCTGGTTGCCAGTTGCTCCACCACCCCTAACCGTGCGCCTGCCAAGAAGGCCGGTGGCGCGGTGGTGCGCGCCCAGCCGGGCCTGGACATCAACCGTGCGCACAAAGATGGCGCGCCGTGGTGGGATGTGGATGTCTCGAAAATCCCGGATGCCACGCCGACCCTGCACACCGGCCCCTACAAGGCCAACCCCTACACCGTGCTGGGCAAGAATTACTTCCCGCTGCAGGAATCCAAGACTTACGTGCAGTCCGGCACCGCGTCCTGGTACGGCACCAAGTTTCATGGCCAGAACACCGCCAATGGCGAGGTGTATGACCTGTACGGCATGAGCGCGGCCCACAAGACCCTGCCGTTGCCCAGCTATGTTCGCGTTACCAACCTGGACAACAACCGTACGGTGATCCTGCGGGTCAACGACCGCGGGCCGTTCTATTCGGACCGGATCATCGACTTGTCCTACGCCGCGGCCAAGAAGCTTGGCTACGCCGAAACCGGCACCGCACGGGTGAAAGTCGAAGGCATCGACCCGGCGCAGTACTGGGCCCAGCGCGGCAAGCCGGCGCCGTTGATGCTTAACGAACCGGCAACCCCCCAACCGCAAGTGACGGCCTCGACCGGCAAGATCGAGCAGTGGACGCCGCCGCCGGCGCAACATGCTCCGGATACCGTCGTCGTCCCTCACGCAGCACCGGGCGCCTCGATGGCGGGCGGGCAATACCTGCAGGTCGGCGCTTTCGCCAACCCGGATGCGGCAGAACTGTTAAGGTCCAAGCTCAGCGGTATGGTCAGCGCGCCGGTCTTCATCAGCTCCATCGTGCGTAACCAGCAAACGTTGCACCGTGTACGCATGGGCCCGATCGGTTCGCCAAGTGAAGTGGCGCAAGTGCAGAACAGCGTACGCCTGGCCAACCTGGGGCAACCCAGCGTGGTCACCGCAGAATAAGTAACGGATTGATGGCTCAGGTGCGCCTGCGCGCTTGAGTCCAGGTTGTTGGCTCGTTGAACAATAAAAACCCAGGGGCAAGGGGTGAGCGGGCAACCGAACACGTGACAGTCTGGAAGCGGGCTGTCTGAATAGTTTTGCCCGCGAGGGCAAGTTTCCATAAGCAATTTCGAGAGACGGATGAACATCACCACCTTAGCCAAACGCACGTGCCTGCTTATCTCGCTGATCATCACCCCGGCCGCCTGGGCGGTTGAAATGGTGCCGGCCTCCCCGCAACTGGCCGCCAAATCGTGGGTCCTCATGGACGCCGCCAGTGGCAACGTGCTGGTCGAAAACGGCGGTGATGTACGCCTGCCGCCAGCCAGCCTGACCAAGCTGATGACTGCCTATATCGCGACCCTGGAAATCCGTCGCGGCCAGATCGGCGAGAACGATCCGGTCACCGTCAGCGAAAACGCCTGGCGTACTGGTGGTTCGCGGATGTTCATCAAGGTCGGCTCGCAAGTCACCGTCAGTGACCTGTTGCACGGCATCATCATCCAGTCCGGCAACGACGCCAGCGTCGCCCTGGCCGAGCACATCGCCGGCAGCGAAGATGCGTTCGCCGACGTGATGAACAAGACTGCCGCCGACCTGGGCATGACCAACAGCCACTTCATGAACCCGACCGGCCTGCCGAACCCAGAGCACTATTCGTCGGCTCACGACATGGCGATCCTGGCGCGCGCGATCATCCGCGTTGACCCGGTGCACTACGCGATCTACTCCCAGAAGGAGTTCTTCTGGAACAACATCAAGCAGCCTAACCGCAACCTGCTGCTGTGGCGCGACAAGACCGTCGACGGCCTGAAAACCGGCCACACCGACGAAGCCGGCTACTGCATGGTGTCGTCCGCTGTGCGTGATGGCCAGCGCCTGATCGCCGTGGTATTCGGCACCAACAGCGAACAGGCCCGTGCGGCCGAGACGCAAAAACTGCTGACCTACGGCTTCCGCTTCTTCGAAACCCAGACCTTCTACCAGAAGGGTGCCGAGCTTGCGACCGCGCCGGTATGGAAAGGCGCCACCTCCCAAGTCAAGGCCGGCCTGGCCGACGACCTCACCCTGACCATGCCTAAAGGCCAGCTGAAAAAGCTCGCCGCCAGCATGACCCTGAACCCGCAATTGGTCGCCCCAATCGCCAAGGGCGACGTGATCGGTAAAGTCGAAGTCAAGCTGGACGACAAGGTGGTGCATAGCGCCGACCTGATCGCGCTGGACGCCGTCGAGGAAGGTGGTATCTTCCGCCGCGTATGGGATAGCATCCGTCTATTCTTCTACGGCTTGTTCAACTGATTGTGCGCACCTGCAAAGCCCCGCGTTGATCCAGCGCGGGGCTTTGCCCGTCGCCACGGCTTAGCGCTTACGAGGCTGTTCTGCCATGACCGATAAAGACGTAGAAGTAAAGGCGCCAAAGATCGAATTCCCTGTGACGGATTATCCCGTCAAGGTGATCAGCGATACCGGTGTCGGCCGCAAGGACAAGATTCTCGAAATCGTCAGGAAACACGCGACGATCAACGACAACCGCGTGGACGAGCGTCAAAGCTCCACCGGCAAGTACACCACGATTCAGTTGCACATCGTTGCGACCGATCAGGACCAGCTCTACAACATCAACAGCGAACTGCGGGCCACCGGCTTCGTGCACATGGTGCTGTGATGTCGCACGTTCTGGGCTTTCGCGAGCTCGGCCAGATGGCCTACGAGCCGGTCTGGCATGCCATGCAGCGCTTTACCAACGAGCGCGGCACCTCTGCCCCGGATGAAATCTGGCTGGTGGAACACCCGCCGGTATTCACCCAGGGGCAGGCCGGCAAGGCCGAGCATCTGTTACTTCCGGGTGATATTCCGGTGGTGCAGGTCGACCGGGGTGGCCAAGTGACTTACCATGGCCCAGGGCAATTGGTGGCTTACCTGTTGCTGGATGTGCGCAAGCTGGGTTTTGGCGTGCGCGACCTGGTCAGCCGCATGGAGGCTTGCCTGATCGAGCTGCTGGACAGTTATGGCGTGACCGCCGCGGCCAAGCCCGATGCACCCGGTGTGTATGTAGACGGCGCGAAAATCGCCTCTCTGGGGCTGCGTATTCGCCACGGTTGTTCCTTTCATGGCCTGGCCTTGAACGTGGACATGGACTTGGCGCCGTTCCGGCGGATCAACCCGTGCGGTTATGCCGGGCTGGCGATGACCCAACTGAGCGATCATGCCACACCGATTAAATTTGCCGAGGTTAGTGCCCGGCTGCGCGCGCAGCTCGTCAAACACCTCGACTATGCAGAGCAGACGACCCTGACGGGCGGAATCGATTGATATGACTACTGATGTTGTGCAAACCATGATCCCGACGCTGGACATCACTGAGCGTCCAGCCCCGGCCCCGCGTGCCAAGGTGGAAGCCGGCGTCAAGCTGCGCGGCGCCGAGAAGGTTGCACGCATCCCGGTCAAGATCATCCCGACCACCGAACTGCCGAAAAAACCCGACTGGATTCGCGTGCGCATCCCGGTTTCGCCGGAAGTCGACCGTATCAAGTCCCTGCTGCGCAAACACAAACTGCACAGCGTATGCGAAGAAGCGTCCTGCCCGAACCTGGGTGAATGCTTCTCTGGCGGCACCGCCACGTTCATGATCATGGGCGACATCTGCACCCGTCGTTGCCCATTCTGCGACGTAGGCCACGGCCGTCCGAAACCTCTGGACGTCAACGAGCCGCAAAGCCTGGCCATCGCCATCGCCGACCTGAAACTCAAGTACGTGGTGATCACGTCGGTCGACCGTGACGACCTGCGCGACGGCGGTGCCCAGCACTTCGCCGACTGCATCCGTGAGATCCGCAAGCTGTCACCCAACGTGATGCTCGAAACCCTGGTGCCGGACTACCGTGGCCGTATGGACGTGGCGCTGGAAATCACCGCCGCCGAGCCGCCAGATGTGTTCAACCACAACCTGGAAACCGTACCGCGCCTGTACAAGGCTGCGCGTCCGGGTTCGGACTACCAGTGGTCGCTGACCCTGCTGCAGAAATTCAAGCAGATGATGCCGCACATCCCGACCAAATCCGGCTTGATGCTGGGCCTGGGCGAGACCGACGAAGAAGTCATCGAAGTCATGAAGCGCATGCGCGAACACGACATCGACATGCTGACCCTGGGCCAGTACCTGCAACCGTCGCGCAGCCATTTGCCGGTGCAGCGTTTCGTGCACCCGGACACCTTCGCCTGGTTCGCCGAGGAAGGTTACAAGATGGGCTTCAAGAACGTGGCGTCGGGCCCGTTGGTGCGTTCTTCGTACCACGCCGACGAGCAGGCCAAGCTGGTCAAGGCGAGCCTGGTTTCCTGATAGAGGCCTTTGCAACACCGCAAGTCCAATGTGGGAGGGGGCTTGCCCCCGATAGCGGTGTATCAGTTCTTCATGAATTGACTGTCGCACCGCCATCGGGGGCAAGCCCCCTCCCACATTTCGTTCCGCGTTGACTAGGGAGAGTTGTATATGACGCCAGCCGTTCCAGCCCTTCGTTCTGAAGGCACCATCGCCCTGATCGCCCCCGCTGGCCCTGCCGCGCTGGATGTTGAAAAAGCCGGGCAATGGATGCGTGCCCGCGGTTACGACCTGCGCATTTACCCCGGTGTATACGAGCGCGACGGCTACCTGGCCGGCAGCGATGAAGTGCGCCTGCGCGACCTGCACGCCGCCTTCGCCAACCCTGACGTCGATGCCATCTTCTGCCTGCGCGGCGGCTACGGTACGCCACGCTTGCTCGACGCGCTGGACTTCGACCTGCTGCGCGCCCACCCCAAACCATTCGTGGGTTACAGCGATATCACCGCCTTGCACCTGGCGATCAACCGTTACGCCGGCTTTGTCACATTCCACGGGCCGATGCTCAATGCCGACCTGGTGGGCGACAAGCAACAGCCAACCGAATCCTCCCTGTTCAGCCTGCTGCGTGGCCAACTGGGCGCCGGCAGTGTGCTTGCGCACCCGGTGGCCTACCCGTTGACCACGATCGAGCCAGGCATTGCCTGTGGGCGCTTGCTGGGCGGTAATCTGTCGATGATTGCTGCAACAATGGGCACGCCGTATGAGATAGACGCCGAAGGCATCATCCTGTTTATCGAGGACGTCAACGAGCCGCTTTATCGTATCGACCGCCTGCTGACTCACCTGCGCCTGGCCGGCAAGCTGGCCCAGGTCGCCGGTGTGCTGGTAGGGGATGTGGCGGGTGTGGATAACGGTGCGCTGGAGCGGTTGCTGAAGCAGACTTTCGAACCCCTGTGCGTTCCGGTGCTGGCCGGCTGGCGCAGTGGGCATTGCGACCCCAACCTGACGTTGCCGATGGGTGCTTTGGTGCGCTTGGATGCGGGGGAGCAGCAGCTGGTGCTGGAGCAGGGCGTAGTGTTCAACCACTGAGTTTTTTACAGTCTGCTTAACCGCAATCGGGGGCAAGCCCCTCCCACATTTTTGGAATGCATTCCAAGTGTGGGAGGGGGCTTGCCCCCGATTGCGGTAGTCGCCATAAGTCAATCTACCGGCCTTGCAGTGATTCCAGCAACTTCACCGTCGGATACCCATCCGCCGGCCAGCCCAACGCCTGCTGCGCCGCGCGAATCGCCTTGCGCGTATTGGCGCCGATAATCCCATCCGGGTTACCGGCGTCATAGCCTTTGGCGCTGAGTGCCGTTTGCAGGTCGATACGCTGGGAGCGGCTCAGCGGCAGCTCATCCTTTGGCCAACTGCCGCGAATCATACCGCCGCCACCAAACCGCTCCGATAGCAAGCCAACCGCCAATGCATAGGACGACGAATTGTTGTACTTGAGGATTGCGCGGAAGTTATCCAATACCAGGAATGCCGGGCCGCGGTAGCCAGCCGGTAACAGCAGGGCGGCGGACAACTGGTCGACATTGGCCGGCAGGCTCACGCCAGGGGGGAGTTGGATGCCCAGTTGCAGCCATTGCGCCACGGTCTTGCGCACGCCGCCATCGGCCAGGCTGTAGTCGAAGCCCGACGGCAGCGGCTGCACTTCAACGCCCCATGGCTGGCCTTTCTGCCACCCGGAGCTTTGCAGGTAATGCGCCGTGGAGGCGAGGGCGTCGGACGGGCTGTTCCAGATATCGCGACGACCATCACCGTCAAAGTCCACCGCATGGGTGTTATAGGTGGTCGGGATAAACTGCGTCTGGCCCATCGCACCAGCCCAGGAACCTTTCATCTGGTCGGCCTGAATATCACCATGCTGGATGATCTGCAGCGCTGCCAGCAGCTGCGCCTGGGCAAAGGCCGGGCGACGGCCTTCATAGGCCAGGGTGGCCAGGGAGCGGATCACCGAATTATTGCCCTGGAACGCGCCGAAGTTGCTCTCCATGCCCCACACCGAGACCAGTGCCTGGCGGTCGACGCCATAGCGCTGTTCGATGCTTTGCAGAATATCGGCGTACTTGACCAGCAGCGCCTGACCATTGCGCACGCGCACCGGTGACAGGGCGCCGTCGAGGTATTCCCACACCGGGCGGGAAAATTCCGGTTGGCTGCGGTCGGCGCGAATCACCGCCATATCAGGGGTGACGCCGGCAAAAGCGTTATCGAACACAGCCGCAGTGATCCCGGCTTGCAGCGCTTGCGCACGGAAGCCAGCCTGCCATTCGGCAAAGGTCTGGGTCGGTTGGATATCAAGATTATCCACTGCCAAGGGGGCAACCACAGCCGGTGCGATAGCCGGTGCCGTCTGGAGTTTTGGCAGGGGCTGAGCGTCCGCGGCGGTAGGTTTTTCCGCGCAGGCGACAAGCAGAATGAGGCTGGAGGCAGCGATCAATTGGCGTAGGTGCCAACGACGAGAAAGACTAGAGGGCATGCACAGGTCCAGGGGGTTACAAATCAGGTACAGACCTTATCATGCCAGAGGGGCGCTTGCCTTCAGGCAGCCAGAAAGTAAGAAGCCTCCCAGCTATTAGACTGGAAGGCTTCGCGGCGGTAGCTGCCTTTGCCCTTGCCGGCGCGTTCCTGACGGCTGCGGAACAGTGGCTGGGCGATGATGGATTTGGCCTTGTTGGGGCCATGCTTGGATGGCTTTTTGCTCATGGTGGCTAGTCTCTGTGGGTGGTGGAACGGGCAAATAATCTGCCTAAGTTGAGCGGCTGTAAAGCCCCGCGAAGTGTAGGAAAGGTACGCAGGTCAAATGTGGGAGGGGGCTTGCTCCCGATAGCGGTACATCAGTGAAACATAAATTCCTGACACACTGCCATCGGGAGCAAGCCCCCTCCCACATTGGATCTATGGTGTTTTCAAGAGAGGGTTATTCGGCTGGCAGGGTGAGGCGCTGGCCGGCCATCAATAGCGACAAACGGCTCAGGCTCATCCACGGCGAGCCGGCTGCCTGGCCCTTGATCTGCGCATCGATGCGCTGCGCTTCCAGCAACAGTTGCGCCCAGCGTTGCGCCGAGTGCCGTTGCAGGGCTTTGCTCATCAGCGGTTTGCGCTTGTCCCACACCGGTGGCCTGGCCTGGCTGAAGCATTTGTCCAGCGGTGTGCCCTGGCTGTATTGCAAGGCGATATTCGCCAGTACTCGCAGCTCCCGGGCCAGGGCCCAGAGGATCACCGGCGGTTCCACCCCTTCGCCACGCAAGCCTTCAAGCATACGCAGCGCGTGGGCGGGCTCACCGTTGAGGATCGCATCGACCAGGCCGAACACATCAAAGCGAGCGCTATCGGCCACTGCGCCTTGTACGGTTTCGACGGTGATCTGCCCATCCTCGGCCATCAGCTTGAGCTTTTCGATCTCCTGGGCGGCGGCAAGCAGGTTGCCCTCGACCCGGGCGGCGATCAGCTCCACGGCATCTTGTGTCGCCGCCAGCCCCGATTGTGACAGGCGCTGACGAATCCACTGCGGCAACTGGTTGCTGTCCACAGGCCAGATCTGGATGAACTGGGTTTGCGCACCTTCTACCAGTGCCTTGCCCCACTTGGTTTTCTGCGCGCTGCCGTCGAGCTTGGGCAGGCTGATCAGCAGCACGGTGTCTTCGGCAGGGCGCGAGCAGTACTCCATCAGCGCCGCCGCACCTTTGTCGCCGGGCTTGCCCGAGGGCAGGCGCAGCTCCAGCAGGCGCTTTTCGGCAAACAGCGACATGCTCGCGCCGGCTTGCAGCAGGGTACCCCAGTCGAAACTGGCGTCAGCACTGAATACCTGACGTTCATCGAAGCCTTGCTGGCGCGCGGCAGTGCGGATAGCGTCGGCCGCTTCCTGGCACAGCAGCGGGTCATCACCGCTGACGATATAGACAGGCGCGAGGCCACCTTGCAGGTGTTTGGCGAGTTGGGCGGGGGCGAGTTTCATAGGCAGGGCGAACGGGGCGCCAGGGGCGCCCCGTCTGGCTTACTCGACAGGAACTTCAACAGGCGATTGTTTCGGCGTGTTGTCTTCATACTCTTGCGCGGCTTTCAGGGCATCGGCGTCAGCCTTGGCCTTGTTGTCGGCGGTTTGCTGCAGGGCGGAGAGCTTTTCCGGGGTCAGCATTTGCAGGCGAGTCATCATGCGCTGGATCAGCTCACGACGCATTTCCTTGCGCACCTGGAGGGTCTCGGAGTCCGAACCCACCAGGTTATTGCCATCGTGGCTCACGACTTTCTGCACCTGGATCTTGTCACCCATCAGCGGCAACTGATCGCGACCCTGTACTTCGAAGTAGAGCGCAGTGTTCAACTCCACATCGGACGCACGGCCGGCACTGGCGTAGCTGATATTGCGCTGGGTTTCTTTCTCGTCTACCAGCACCAGCTTGTAGGTCGCGCCGTTGTACACGTGCACGCCGCTGTTCTCCAGGGTCTGGCGCAGCTGGGTGACGGTTTCGCCATAGGCGTTGCGGGCGCTGACGTCGAGTTCCTTGAGCGACAGCTCGTTGGTGCCGGTGCCGCGCAGCTGGAAGCCGCAAGCGCTCAGCAGCACGGCAAGGCCCATAACCAGCAGATTGCGTTTGATCATTTTGTTGCTCCCCTTGAAACCAGGTGGGCCTTATCCAGGCCCTAAAGGTTTAGTTCGGCGCAGGGCCCAAGCCCCGCGCCCGATCCGATTTAGCTGGCGACGATGTTGACCAGTTTGCCGGGCACCACGATCACTTTGCGGATCGTCAAGCCTTCGGTAAAGCGCAGCACGTTTTCGTTGATGCGCGCAGCCGCTTCGACCTCTTCACGGCTGGCACTGGCCGGCATGTCGATCTGGCCGCGCAGTTTACCGTTAACCTGGATGACCAGTTGCAGCGTGTCCTGAACCAGGGCGCTGTCATCCTGTACCGGCCAGGCGGCATCGATGACGGCGCCGCTGTGGCCCAGGCGGTTCCACAGGTCGTGGCTGATATGCGGCGTGATCGGTGCGAGCAGCAGGGTAACCGTTTCCAGGCCCTCGTGAATCAGCGCGCGATCAAGTTCGGTGGCCTGCGGGGCTTTTTCCAGCACGTTCATCAGCGTCATCACCTGGGCGATGGCGGTGTTGAACTTGTGGTTCTGCCCTACGTCCAGGCTCGCTTGGCGGATGGCCAGGTGAGTGCTGCGGCGAATGGCTTTCTGCTCGTCGTTCAAGGCCGCGACGTCCAGCTTGCCCGGCAAGCCCTGACTGACATGGGCATGGGCCAGGCGCCAGACGCGCTTGAGGAAGCGGTGCGAGCCTTCGACGCCGGAGTCGGACCATTCGGCGCTCATGTCGGGCGGCGAGGCGAACATCATGAACAGACGGCAGGTATCGGCGCCGAACTGGTCGATCATCGACTGTGGGTCGACGCCGTTGTTCTTGGACTTGGCCATCTTCTCGGTGCCACCGATTTCCACCGGCAGGCCGTCGGCTTTCAGTTTGGCGCTGATCACCTTGGCTTTGCTGTCACGCTCAAGTTCGACGTCCGCCGGGTTGAACCAGGTGTAGGCGCCATTGGCTTCGCGACGATAGTAGGTATCGGCGATCACCATGCCCTGGGTCAGCAGGTTCTTGAACGGCTCATCGGAGCTCACCAGGCCTTCGTCACGCATCAGCTTGTGGAAGAAGCGCGCGTACAGCAGGTGGAGAATGGCGTGTTCGATACCGCCGATGTACTGATCCACCGGCAGCCAATGGTCGGCTGCGGATTTCTCCACCAGGCCACCTTCATAGTGCGGCGAGGCGTAACGGGCGTAGTACCAGGAGGACTCCACGAAGGTGTCCATGGTGTCGGTTTCACGCTTGGCCGGTGCGCCGCATTTCGGGCAGTTGCACTCGTAGAACTCGGGCATGCGCGCCAATGGCGAGCCAGCACCATCTGGCACTACATCTTCAGGCAGCACGACGGGCAGTTGGTCTTCCGGTACCGGTACATCGCCGCAGGTTTGGCAGTGAATGATCGGGATCGGGCAGCCCCAGTAGCGCTGGCGGCTGATCCCCCAGTCGCGCAGGCGGAACTGGGTGCGCGAAGCACCGAGGTTCTTCTTGATCAGCGCGACTTCGATGGCGTCGAAGGCGCCCTGGAAGTCCAGGCCGTCAAATTCGCCGGAGTTGATCAGGGTGCCGTGCTCGCCGTAGGCGTCTTGCCACGGGGCTGGGTTGGTGTCGCCCGAGCTGGTACGTACTACCGACTTGATCGGCAGGCTGTATTTGGTGGCGAATTCGAAATCGCGCTCGTCGTGGGCCGGCACGGCCATGACGGCACCGTCGCCGTAGTGCATCAGCACATAGTTGGCGACCCATACCGGCAGTTTCTCGCCGGTCAGCGGGTGCTCGACGAACAGGCCGGTCGGCAGGCCTTTTTTCTCCTGGGTGGCGACGTCGGCTTCCGCCACGCTGCCGCCCTTGCATTCGGCGATGAACGCCTGCAGTTCGGGGTTGTTCTGTGCCGCCTGGGTGGCCAGCGGGTGTTCGGCGGCGACCGCGACGTAAGTCGCGCCCATCAGCGTATCCGGACGGGTGGTGAAGACTTTCAGGGCGCCCGCTTCGCCGATGGAATCGACGTTATACGGGAACTGCACTTCCATGCCCTTGGATTTGCCGATCCAGTTGCGCTGCATGGTCTTGACCTGTTCAGGCCAGCCCGGCAGATCGTCGAGGCTCGACAACAGTTCATCCGCGTAGGCGGTGATCTTGAAGTAGTACATCGGGATTTCGCGCTTTTCGATCAGCGCGCCGGAGCGCCAGCCGCGACCGTCGATGACCTGCTCGTTGGCCAGTACGGTCTGGTCGATCGGGTCCCAGTTCACGGTACCGCTCTTTTTGTAGATCACACCTTTTTCGAACAGGCGCGTGAACAGCCATTGTTCCCAACGGTAGTAATCGGGCTTGCAGGTGGTGACCTCGCGGGACCAGTCCACCGCCAGGCCCAGGCTGCGCAGCTGGGTCTTCATGTAGGCGATGTTTTCGTAGGTCCACTTGGCGGGCGCCACGTTGTTTTTCATCGCGGCGTTTTCTGCCGGCATACCGAAGGCGTCCCAACCCATGGGTTGCAGGACGTTTTTGCCGAGCATGCGCTGGTAGCGGGAAATCACGTCGCCGATGGTGTAGTTACGCACGTGCCCCATGTGTAGCTTGCCGCTGGGGTAAGGGAACATCGATAGGCAGTAGTAAGTCTCCTTGCCTGGCTGTTCGCTGACTTCAAAGGACTTTTGCTCGTCCCAGAAGGTTTGTGCGGCATTTTCTATTTCACGGGGCTGATATTGTTCGTGCATGGCTACTTTTGAACTGAATAGGGGTGGCCTAATCCTCTTCGGTGCATAGTCCGGGTTGTTCGACACCAGAAAGTGGCGCGTCCGTGCCCAAACCCTGCGGGAAGTGGAGTTACAGGAAGCGCCGTAGCATACATGACCCCACTCTATCGAGGGAAACCCTGATTGCGCGGCAAGGGCCGTCTGTCGCGGCACCGGGCAGGTGCAGCAACGGGGGCTACGCTGTTTATTGGGGAGCAAGTATTTCTTCAATGAGGTGAGGGGATGGTTGAATCGCAGCGAACTCTAACGAAACCGCAATTGTATGAAGGACTGATCGACCGTTTGGGTCGGGCATTGGATGCTGCAAGAACCGCAGGCCGATTGCGTGATGAGCGGCCTCTGGAGCTGGAGTTGCGAGGCTTGAGCCAGGCAGAGCTTGAATTGATCAGGACTTACCTGGAGTTGAATCAACACCGCGCCTCTCATGGGCAGGCCTCCCCGCCAGCCCAGGAGCCTCCTCGTTCGGCCAAGGTCATTTGGCTCAAAGACTTGGCGGCCGGTCGCGGCCCGGAAAGGTCCCGGTCCGTACGGTGCAAGTGAAGCACAGTACTATCCATTAACGTTGTCGAAACAGGCTGGTAAAGATTGTCGCTTGATCGCGTTGCATTTAGGCTTCGGGCATCTTTGGAGATGCCCGATGCCTTTTCGTTATTTCATCAAACAATTGCTGTTGCCGCCCGGCATTTTTTTGTTGTTGTTGGCGTGTGCCTGGTGGTTTCGCCGTAGCCGCCCGCGCCTGGCCGGGGTGTGCTTTGCCCTGGGGCTGGGCGGGATGTGGTTGATCAGCCTGCCGGTGATGGTGCAATGGGGCGCCCGTGCGCTTGAGACAGCGCCGCCATTGGCTCGCGAAGACTGGGCCACGCTCGCCCAGCGCGCCGATGCGATTGTGGTGTTGGGCTCCGGGCGCGAGCGTGGGGACATCGCCTGGGGCAGCGACCAGCCCACCGGCGTTGGTCTTGAGCGTGAGCGTTATGCGGCGCGACTGGCCAAGGCGTCAGGCTTGCCGGTGCTGACCAGTGGCGGCTTGCATTACGGCACGCCGCCCAGCGAAGCCGAATTGATGGCGGTGTCGATGCAGGATGATTTCGGCGTCAGCGTGCGCTGGAAGGAAGAGCGCAGCCGTACCACCTGGGAAAACGCCCAGATGAGCGCCGAGATTCTGCTGCCCCAAGGCATCAAGCGTGTGGTGGTGGTGACGCAGGCCTGGCATATGCCGCGTTCGGTGTGGAGTTTTGAGAAAGCCGGTTTCACCGTGGTGCCCGGGCCGGTGGGCTTTCTGGGCGTGGACCACGGCCGGCCGCTGGGCGGCTGGATGCCCGAGGTCAAGGCGGTGTGGCAGAGCGGGCAGTTGATCAACGAAGCGGTGGGGCAGGTGGGGTATCGGCTGTTCTACCGATAGGTGCAACACAGGAAATCAATTGTGGGAGCTGGCTTGCCTGCGATGGCGGTGGGTCAGTGAGCACTCAGCGCACTGATACACCGCCATCGCAGGCAAGCCAGCTCCCACAGGTCAGAGCGTTTTGGACATCCGGCCAGCCAGCAGCGCCCAGCCAAACAACCCCAGGCACACAATGATCAACGGCCACGAACGCCATTGCAGGTATGGCGTGAGGTTATGCATCGGCACCACCTCCCCATAGAGAATGCCCCGCTCGAATTGCGGGATCTGTGCGGTGATCTGCCCAAACGGGTTGATCAGCCCGGTCACGCCGTTGTTGGTGGCGCGGATCATCCAGCGCCCGGCTTCCAGTGCACGCATCTGCGCCATTTGCAGGTGCTGCAATGGGCCGATGGAGCGGCCGAACCAGGTGTCGTTGCTGATGGTCAGTAGCAGGTCACTCTGGGCCGACAGGCCGGCAGCGAATTCCGGGTACACCACTTCATAGCAAATGAACGGCGCAATCTGATAGCCCTTGGCCTGAAGCATGGCCTGGTCTGAAGGGCCACGGGCGAAGTCCGACATCGGCAGGTCGAAGAACGCAATCAGCCCGCGCAGCATGTCCTGCAACGGCACGTATTCGCCAAACGGCACCAGCTTTTGCTTGAGATAGGTGCCGTCACCTTCGCCGACTACGGTAATGCCATTGAAGTAGCGCTTCTCATGGTGCACTTCCTGGCGAATCGGTACCCCGGTAATCAGCGCGGTGTTCCGGTCGGCGGCAAACTTGCCCATCATGCCCAGGTAGCCCTCGACCGACTCCTTGAGCACCGGCACGGCGGTTTCCGGCCATACCAGCAGGTCGACACGCTTGGAGCTCAGGCTCATGTCGCGATACAGCGCCAACTGTGCATTGAGCTGCTCGGGGTCCCACTTCATGCTTTGCTCGACGTTGCCCTGGATGGCGGCGACGCTCAGGGGGTCGCCGGAGGGCGAGGTCCAGGCGTGGTGCTTGAGCGCCAGGCCGATGGCCCAGGGGGCGACCAGCAACACCAGGCCCGCACCAATGAAGGCGTTGCGCTTGCTTGCCAGCAGGCGCGGCAGGTTGCACAGCAGGGCTGCCGTGAGTGCAAGCGCGAAGGAAATCAGCCACATTCCGCCCAGCGGCGCGAGGCCGGTCAGCGGGCCGTCGAGTTGGCTGTAACCGGAGTACAACCAGGGGAAACCGGTGAGGAACCAGCCACGAAACGCTTCCTGGCCAACCCATAACGCGGCGAAGGTCAGGGCATCCGCCAACGGTGCTTCATTGCGGCGCAGCCAGCGCGCCCACAACCAGGCGGGCAGGGCAAAGAACCAGGCAATGGCGGCGGTGAACAGCAGCATCAGGAACCCCGCCAGCAGCACCGAAGCGCCGCCGAAGTGGTGGATGCTGTAGTAGATCCAGCTGGTGCCGGCGCCAAACAGGCCGAAACCGAAACACCAGCCGCGGCCCAGGGCCTGGCGGGGTGTCAGCTCCCGCAGGCCGATATAGAACAGGCCGACCGCTACCAGCGCCAGAGGCCAGATATCGAACGGCGCCAGCGCCAGGGTAGTGATGGCGCCGGCCACCACGGCCAGCAAGTTACCGGGCCAGCCGGGGCGGTTCAGGCGCTGCATGTAGGGGTGGGTCATCAGCTATTTCCTGTATCGCGCCGGGCCTGCTGCGGCACAGGGCAAGGCGCGAGGAGTGTGGTTTGGTTTTTCCAAATGAACGACGAGTAACGCAGCCCTGTGTCGCAGCAGGCCCGGCCCTTCGGGTTGTCCCTGAGAGCGGGCCATACTGCGTTGCAGGCCTTGAAAAGGGAATGCCATTCCCTGCGGCCTGCGCCTTGCCTGGCCCGCTCTCAGGGGCAACGCGACACAGGAAATAGCTGATGCCCCACCCCTTCCTTAGCGGGCAATAGGTGTCAAACGGATCAGATGGATACGACGACTATCGGCATTCAAAATGCGGAAGCGATAGGCGCCAATCTCGGTGGTTTCGTTACGCTTGGGCAGATGCCCGAACGCACTCATCACCAGGCCGCCGACCGTGTCGAACTCATCGTCGGAGAATTCGCTGTCGAAGAACTCGTTGAAGTTCTCGATCGGCGTCAGCGCCTTGACCAGGAAGTCACCGCTGGGCAGCGGCTTGATGTAGCTGTCTTCTTCGACGTCGTGCTCGTCTTCGATATCGCCGACGATCTGTTCCAGCACGTCTTCGATAGTCACCAGGCCAGCCACGCCGCCGTATTCGTCGATCACAATGGCCATGTGATTGTGGTTGGCGCGAAATTCGCGCAGCAGCACATTCAGGCGCTTGGATTCAGGTACGAAGGTGGCCGGACGCAGCAGGTCCTTGATGTTGAAGCTGTCGCCATTCTCCTTGAGGATCAGCGGCAACAGGTCCTTGGCCAGCAAAACACCCATGACATCGTCATGGCTTTCACCGATCACCGGGTAGCGCGAGTGCGCCGAGTCGATCACGGCCGGGAGGAATTCCCGTGGGGTCTGGGTCGCCTTGATGCTGATCATCTGCGAGCGCGGGACCATGATGTCCCGTACTTGCAGGTCAGCCACCTGGATGGCGCCTTCGACGATGGCCAGCGCTTCGCTGTCCAGCAACTTGTTCTGGTGGGCCTCGCGCAGCAGCTCCAGCAGCTCCTGGCGGTTTTTCGGCTCGTGGGCAAAAGCCTGGGTCAGTTTACCCAGCCATGACTTCTGCCCGTTGCTCGATCGGTCTTCGCTCATAGCGATTACTCTAAATCCTTTGATATGACAGTTGAGTGTTGATCAGCTTTCGTCGTCTGCGTAAGGGTCGCGGTGACCCAGTTCAGCAAGCAACGTTCGTTCCAGTGCTTCCATTTCCTCGGCTTCATCATCGTCTATATGGTCGTAGCCCAAGAGATGCAAGCAGCCGTGGATGACTAGATGGGCCCAATGGGCTTCAAGTTCCTTGCCTTGTTCCTTTGCCTCGCGCTCGACCACCTCGACGCAGATCACCAGATCGCCCAGCAGCGGGATATCCAGCAACTCGTCGGGTACGTCGGCGGGGAAGGACAGTACGTTGGTCGCGTAGTCTTTTTGACGCCAGGTGTGGTTCAGCTCGCGGCCTTCGGGCTCATCCACCAGACGAATGGTCAGTTCCGAGTCTGCGGTGCGCTGGCGCAGGGCCAGGGTGCACCAGTGCCGGAACTGTGCTTCGCTGGGGGCGGGCGCTTCGGTGGCAAGCTGCAGGTCTAGCTCAAGCATCGCCGCGAACGTCCCTGGCCGGTGCGTCATCCTTGTGATCGAAACGCTCGTAGGCTTCTACGATGCGCTGCACCAGCGGGTGACGCAC
Source organism: Pseudomonas sp. 910_23 (assembly GCF_052850795.1). Lineage (NCBI taxonomy): Bacteria > Pseudomonadati > Pseudomonadota > Gammaproteobacteria > Pseudomonadales > Pseudomonadaceae > Pseudomonas > Pseudomonas sp. 910_23. The sequence goes on from NZ_VXCZ01000009.1 coordinate 146,804, forward strand.
CACGTCCTTGGGCATGAAATGCGTGAAGCTGATGCCCGGTACATCCTTGAGTACTTCGATCACCTGCGCCAGCCCAGACTTGGTGCCCTTGGGCAGGTCGACCTGGGTGACGTCACCGGTGATCACGGCGGTAGAGCCGAAACCGATGCGGGTGAGGAACATCTTCATCTGCTCGACGGTGGTGTTCTGGCTTTCGTCGAGGATGATGAAGCTGTTGTTCAAGGTGCGGCCACGCATGTAGGCCAGCGGGGCGATTTCGATCACCTGGCGCTCGATCAGCTTGGCCACGTATTCAAAGCCGAGCATCTCGTACAGCGCGTCGTAGAGCGGGCGCAGGTACGGGTCGATCTTCTGGGCCAGGTCGCCGGGCAGGAAGCCGAGCTTTTCGCCCGCTTCGACCGCCGGGCGCACCAGCAGGATGCGCCGCACTTGCTCGCGCTCCAGGGCATCCACCGCACAGGCGACGGCCAGGTAGGTCTTGCCGGTACCGGCTGGGCCGATGCCGAAGTTGATGTCGTTGCCGAGGATTTCCTTGACGTACTTCTGCTGATTCAAGCCGCGTGGGCGAATCATGCCTTTTTTGGTACGCAGGGCCACGCTGGCTTCGGCCACAGGGTTGTTGGCCAGGTCTTGCACCGCAGATTCCTGCAGGTACAGGTGTACCGTCTCTGGCGACAGCTCACTACCCTTGGTTTCGCGGTAGAGGCGACGCAGCAGGTTTTCGGCAGACGTGGTGTGTTGGGGTTCACCAATGAGCTCGAACTGATTGCCGCGGTTGCGGATCTCGATGCTCAGGCGTTGTTCGATCAGGCGCAGGTGCTCGTCGAACTGTCCGCACAGGTTGGCGAAACGGCGAGCCTCAAACGGCTCGAGGAGAAAACGATGGGGTTCTGCTATGGGTGCGTTCAAGGTTGCTTTTAGCCGCCCTTTGGCTGATGAGGTGAGAGAGAGAATAACGCCAGGCGCCAGTGTGCGAAAGCACTTAAATAGCCTGGCCCTACTCTCGATAACCATGAAGAACTCCTGTGGGAGCTGGCTTGCCTGCGATAGAGGTGGGTCAGTTGGCACATAGGGCACTGATACATCGTTATCGCAGGCAAGCCAGCTCCCACATTTTGATCTTCATCCGGTCCGCGAGATCAGTTGATCAGCGAGCCGCGCAACGAGTGTGGCTGCGCCGCATCGATGTGCACATCGGCAAATTGGCCGATCAGGGTCGGGTTGTCGCAGCGGAAGTTGACGATGCGGTTGTTCTCGGTGCGCCCCTGCAACTCACCCGGGTCTTTCTTCGAGTAATCGGTGACCAGGATGCGCTGGGTCGAGCCGACCATTTGTCGGCTGATTTCGAAACCCTGTTGGTTGAGGCGATGTTGCAGTGCGTTCAACCGCTCCTTTTTCAACGCCTCCGGGGTTTCGTCCAGCAGGTCCGCCGCCGGGGTGCCCGGGCGCTGGCTGTACACAAACGAGTAGGAAAAGTCGAAACCGACGTCTTCAATCAGCTTCATGGTCTGCTGGAAATCTTTCTCGGTTTCGCCCGGGAAGCCGACGATAAAGTCCGAACTGATGCAGATGCCCGGTACGGCGGCGCGCAATTTGCGCAGCTTGGATTTGTATTCCAGCGCCGTGTGGTTGCGCTTCATCGCCGACAGGATGCGGTCCGAGCCCGATTGCACCGGCAAGTGCAGGTGCTTGACCAGCTCCGGCACTTCGGCGTGGGCCTGGATCAGGCTGTCGGAGAATTCCAGCGGGTGCGAAGTGGTATAGCGGATACGTTCGATGCCATCGACGGCGGCGACCACGCGGATCAGCTCCGCCAGGTCGGCCAGGCGCCCGTCGTGGGTCAGGCCGCGGTAGCCGTTGACGTTCTGGCCAAGTAGGGTCACTTCGCGCACGCCGTTTTCAGCCAGGTGGATGATTTCTGCCAGTACATCGTCAAATGGCCGGCTGACTTCTTCACCGCGTGTGTAGGGCACCACGCAGAAAGTGCAGTACTTGCTGCAACCTTCCATCACCGACACGTAGGCGCTCGGGCCGTCGATGCGCGGCTCGGGCAAATGGTCGAATTTCTCGATTTCCGGGAACGATACGTCCACCTGCGGCAGCTTGGTGACGCGTGCGGCGTCAATCATTTCCGGCAGGCGGTGCAAGGTCTGCGGGCCGAACACCACGTCGACATACGGGGCGCGGTCGCGGATCGCAGCACCTTCCTGGCTGGCCACGCAACCGCCGACGGCGATCACCATGTCCGGGTTGGCCAGTTTCAATTCACGCCAGCGGCCCAGCTGGGAGTACACACGGTCCTGGGCCCGTTCGCGGATCGAGCAGGTATTGAGCAGGATCACGTCGGCATCTTCGGCGCGGGCGGTGACTTCCAGGGCCTGGTGTTCGCCCAGCAGGTCGACCATGCGCGAGCTGTCGTACTCGTTCATCTGGCAACCGTGGGTTTCGATATAAAGCTTCTTGGCCATGGGAATCGTCAACTGGTGGTAAAGAACCGCGCATTATAGGGGTCATGCCCATCGGTTCCTAGCGCTGTGCATCGGGTGCCATGCTATAGTTCGCGCCCTCTTTTATATCCCCATGTGTTCCCCGCCCACCATGACCAAACGTGAAGCTCCAATCTACAAGGTGATTTTCCTCAACCAGGGCCAGGTGTTCGAAATGTACGCCAAGCAGATCTATCAAAGTGATCTGTGGGGCTTCCTGGAAGTGGAAGAGTTCGTCTTTGGCGAGCGCACCCAGTTGGTCGTCGATCCGGGCGAAGAAAAGCTCAAGGCCCAGTTCGAAGGCGTGGTGCGCAGCTTTGTGCCGATGCATTCGATTGTGCGCATCGATGAGGTCGAACGCCTGGGTACGCCGAAGATCAGCGAAGCACGGGGCACGAGCAATGTGATGCCGTTTCCGATGCCGATGCCCGAGAAATGATCTGCAATTAATTTGTAGGGCGTTTCCGAAACTGCCTCTCAATGGATGGACATTTTGTTTGAAAGATAGCAAATTTTGTTTATTCAGAGAGGGCATCATGAATATACCAATAATAAGAAAACCTCGAAGTTTCCCCCGTTCAACTGCGTTTAATCACGCCACTCATTAGCGCCAAGTTCCATCACGCCGTCATTAACGAACTGACTTGTTCGGGAGTAGCCCTGTGCGCGATCCTCGCTATGACATTCTGTTTGAGCCGGTACAAATAGGCCCGGTCCGTACTCGCAATCGCTTTTATCAAGTTCCCCACTGTAATGGCATGGGCCATGTACATCCCTCGGCCATGGCCCGGATGCGCGCAGTGAAAGCCGAGGGCGGCTGGGGCGTGGTGTGCACTGAAGAGTGCGAAATCAGCCCGCTGAGCGAGTTCTCCCCTTATATCGAGGCGCGTTTGTGGGATGAGCGCGACATTCCTGCATTGGCCCGCATGTGTGAGGCGGTACACCAGCACGGGTCGTTGGCAGGGGTAGAGCTGGCATTCAACGGTTACTCGGCGCCCAACCGCTACAGTCGCGAAATTCCCTGGGCGCCTTCCAATACCCCGGTGCGCAGTTACGACCCGGTGCAGGCCCGGGCCATGAGCCATGCCGATATCCGGCAATTGCGCGCCCTGCATCGAGCCGCCGCATTGCGCGCCCGGGAGGCGGGTTTCGACATCATCTATGTGTACGCCGGCCACGACCTGAGCGTGCCGTTCCATTTCCTCACGCCACGCAATAACCGGCGTACCGACGAATACGGCGGTGTGTTGGAAAACCGTGTGCGTTTGCTCCGCGAATTGATTGAAGACACTCGCGACGTAGTCGGTGATCGGTGTGCCGTAGCGGTCCGCCTGGCGGTGGATGAACAAATGGCCGACGGCTTGAGTCGCGAGGGCGAAGGTGCCGAAATCTTCTCGATGCTGGCGGACCTGCCGGACTTGTGGGACGTCAATGTCGCCGATTGGTCCAATGACAGCGTGACGGCGCGCTTTGCCGGGGAGGGTTACCAGGAGACCTTCCTGCTGGGGCTCAAGGCGCTGACCAGCAAGCCCGTGGTGGGCGTCGGCCGCTTCACTTCGCCAGACACCATGGTGTCTTTGGTTCGTCGTGGCGTGCTGGACCTGATCGGGGCGGCCCGCCCTTCGATTGCCGATCCCTTCTTGCCCAAGAAGATTGAAGAGGGGCGCGCCGAGGAAATTCGCGAGTGTATCGGCTGCAATGTATGCGTCAGTGGTGATCACACCAGCACGCCCCTGCGCTGTACACAGAACCCGACCATGGGTGAGGAATGGCGACGTGGCTGGCATCCCGAGTCGGTCAACCATACGCAGCAACCCGGCCGGGCGCTGGTGGTCGGCGCCGGGCCATCCGGGCTTGAGTGTTCACGGATCCTGGGTGCGCGAGGGATGGAAGTGGCCCTGGTCGACAGCCTGCGCACCCTGGGCGGACGTGTAGCGCTGGAAGCCCGGCTGCCGGGGCTGGCGAGTTGGGCGCGGGTGATTGACTATCGACTGGATGCGTTGAGCCGTATGCCGTCGGTGGAGATCTATCGGGAAAGCCACTTGCAGGCCCAGGACGTGCTGGATTTAGCCGCTGAGCATGTGTTCATTGCTACGGGTTCCCACTGGCGACGTGATGGATTGGGACGCGCCTTGCGCCGATCCTTAACGGGCCTGGACAGCCTGCCCGTGCTGACGCCTGATGACCTGATGGCAGGGGTGTTGCCCGCTTCGCCGGTGCTGCTGTTCGATGACGATCACTATTACATGGGCAGTGTGCTGGCCGAACATCTGGTGGCGCGTGGCGTGGAGGTGATATTCGTCACCCCCGCGGCGGACGTGGCGGCCTGGACCCATAACACCCTTGAGCAGCATCGCATTCAGCGTCGTCTGATGCAGTTGAATGTCACGATCGTGCCGTCCCATACGCTGGTCAGCGTTAAGCCAGAGGGCGTGGTAGCGGGCTGCATCTACACCGAACGTACGCGGTTGATCCCAGCTGCAGCCTTGCTGCTGGTCACTTCCCGGGAGCCTGAGCAGGCGCTGTATCAGGCCTTGAACAACTCACCCGAACAGTTACAGGCGGCAGGCATCCGAACGCTCACGCTGATCGGCGACTGTGTGGCGCCCGGCACCATTGCGGCGGCGGTGTATTCAGGGCATCGCATCGCGCGTGAGTTCGATGCGCCGGAGGGCTCGCTGGTAGTGCGCAGAGAAATTCCATTTATAGAGGTGTAGTCAGTCCAACTGTTCAATCAATAACGAGGAATACAATAATGAAAAAAATACTCCTGATGTTATTCACCGCGCTCCTGATTAATACATCGTTGTTTGCCAACGATTACAACGTGATCCGTTTCGCTGCCGATCCCAACTATGCGCCCTTTGCTTATAAAGACAGCACGGGGACTTTGACCGGTTTTGAAATAGATATCGGCAATGCAATTTGTGCACGTTTGAATGTTCGCTGCCAATGGGTCGAGAGTGACTTTGACGGCATGATTCCCAGCCTCAACGCCGGCAAGATCGACGCCATCTTCGCTTCAATGACCATCACTGCCGCTCGGCAAAAGGTCATCGACTTCTCCTCGGAGGTGTTTTCCAGCCCCACTGCCATGGTGATGCGCCCTGGCACTGAGCTTTCCACAGGCATGGCCGTCGGCTATTTGCAGGGCAGTACTCAGGAAGTTTATGCCCGGCAAGTGCTCGCTGGGCAGGGTATGAAGGTGGTGGCTTATGCCGATCAGGAGCAAGTGTACGCGGACCTGCTGACAGGGCGTTTGCAGGCATCGCTGCAGGATGCTCAGCAAGCACAGAGCGGATTTTTGCGTTCACCCCAAGGCGTCGGGTTTGTACTGGGGCCGCTGATTGACAGCGAGTTGATGCCGTCCAAAAGCGGCATCGGCGTCGCCAAGGGCAACCAGACGTTGAAAGCGCTGTTGAATAAGGGGCTGGCTGCCCTGCACGCCGATGGTACCTATGCTCGCCTGCAAGAGCAGTACTTCCCCGGTGTGAACATGTTCAGCGGCCAATAACCGCCTTCAACGGCCAGCGAGGACACGATCATGCTACCTGCCTTCACTCAATTCGCCGCGTCCCTGGGTGGTTTTTTACCGATGTTACTGCACGGGGTCTGGGTCACCCTGCAACTGGCACTGTTGTCATTGCTGCTGGGGCTGATCCTGGGCCTGCTGGGGGCAGGCGCCAAGCTGTCCAGGGTGAGGGCATGGCGCCTGTGCGCACAGGTGTACACCACCTTGATTCGCGGGGTACCGGACCTGCTGTTAATGCTGTTGATTTTCTACGGGTTGCAGACAGGCCTGAGTCGTCTGACCAGCGAATTGGGCTGGGCCTACATCGATATCGACCCTTTCAGCGCCGGCGTGATCACTCTGGGGTTTATCTACGGCGCTTATTTCACCGAAACCTTTCGCGGCGCGTTGCTGGCTGTACCCCGTGGGCAGTTCCAGGCAGCCAAGGCCCTTGGCCTGAGCTTCAGGCAGAGCTTTTTGCATGTGATATTCCCGCAGATGATGCGATTCGCCCTGCCGGGTCTGGGCAATAACTGGATGGTCTTGCTCAAGGCTACGGCGCTGGTGTCGATCATCGGCCTGGCAGACCTGGTGAAAGTGGCGCAGATGGCGGGCAAGAGCAGTCAGCAATTACTGGCTTTTCTGCTGCTGGCGGCGCTGGTCTACCTGTTGCTCAGCAGCGTTTCAAACGCAGCGTTGCGCTGGCTGGAGCGTCGGTATGGTGAAGGTGTGCAGGGATCATCATCATGATCGAGCTTATCCAGGAGTATTGGCGGCCGTTTATTTATTCCGACGGTCAACAAATCACCGGTCTGGCCATGACCTTGTGGCTGACCAGCGCCTCTTTGTGCCTGGGCCTGCTGTTGGCGTTGCCACTGTCCATCGCCAGGACGTCCAGCCGACGCTGGCTGCGCTGGCCGGTGCAAAGCTTTACCTACGTGTTTCGCGGCACACCGCTGTATATCCAGTTACTGATCTTCTACACCGGCATCTACAGCATTGGCGCTGTTCGCGAGCAACCGTTGCTGGATGCCTTTTTTCGCGAAGCGCTCAATTGCACGCTTCTGGCGTTTGCCCTCAATACCGCGGCCTACACCACGGAAATACTGGCGGGCGCAATTCGGGCAATGCCACGCGGTGAAATCGAGGCTGCTCGTTCCCTGGGCTTCGACGGCTGGAAGTTGTACGTGCACTTGATCATGCCCTCGGCCCTGCGCCGGTCGTTGCCCTACTACAGCAATGAAGTGATCTTCATGTTGCATTCCACCACCCTGGCGTTCACGGCAACGGTGCCGGATATCCTGAAAGTCGCACGGGATGCCAACGCTGCAACCTTCCTCACCTTCCAATCCTTTGGCCTGGCCGCGGCGCTTTACTTGTGTATTACGTTCGCGTTGGTCGGCTTGTTCCATCTGGCTGAACGACGTTGGCTGAGCTTTCTTGATTCGAGTCGATAGGGGGGCAATATGCAGACTCACAGGCATGAACTGTTAACGGCTGTGCCAGGTACCACGCGGCATATTCATAGTTTTCATTACGGTCCGGCCAATGCGCCGAGCAAGGTTTACATCCAGGCGTCCCTGCACGCCGATGAATTACCGGGGATGCTGGTGTTGTGGCATCTCAAACAGCGTCTGGCGCACCTGGAGGCGACAGGTGCGTTGCGTTGGCAAGTGGTGCTGGTGCCGGTGGCCAATCCGCTGGGGTTGGAGCAGGTGCTGATGGACGTACCGCAGGGGCGTTTCGATAACGACAGTCGAGAGAACTTCAACCGCTTCTTCGTTGACGTCAGCGAGCAGGTCGGCGACCAGGTACAGGATGTTCTGACCGATGATCCTGCGCATAACCTGCATCTGATCCGTGCGGCCCTGCGGCGAACCCTTGTCAGCCAGGTACCGGCGACCCAGCTGCACTCTCTGCGTTTGGTCCTGCAAACGCTGGCCTGTGACGCCGACAGGGTGCTGGACCTGCATTGTGATTTCGAGGCAGTGCAGCACCTGTACCTGGCGCCCGATGCCTGGCCCCAGGTGGAGCCGCTGGCGCGGTACCTGGGCGCTCGGGCCTGCTTTATGAGCCCGGACGCGGGCGGGCATTCGTTCGACGATTGCTACACCTTGTTCTGGGCACGGATGCAGGCGCGTTTTCCTGGGGCCTTTTCGGCGCCGGGTTTTGCCGTGACCGTGGAGTTGCGCGGCGTTGCCGATGTGGATCACGGGCTGGCGCGGCAGGATTGTCAGGCGTTGATCAACTATCTGATGTTACAGGGAGGCATTGAGGGGCAAGCGCCGCCACTGCCGGCGCTATTGAGCCCGCCAACACCCTTGGCGGGGGTCGAGCCGGTGGTGAGCCCGGTGGGAGGCTTGATGGTCTTTTGCGCGCAGGTGGGGGACTACCTCGAAGCAGGACAGATCGTGGCGCAAGTCATCGACCCGATCACGGACCGAGTGATTGAGGTCGCGTGTGAGCATGAAGGGCTGTTGTATGTGCGATCAGTACGCCGCATGGCAAGCGCCGGTATGACGATTGCCCATGTAGCGGGGTCCACGGCATATCGACAGGGCTACCTGTTATCGCCGTGATCAGGGCAGGGGAGAGAAGGGCGAGCGCCCATCGGCGCTCTGCAATTCCTGCAGGTAATTACGGAAAATCTGCCCCAGTACCTGGGTCGCCACTTCCAGTTCATCGCGCTGCATGTGCTCGGCGACCTCATCGGCGGTGTCCAGCGCGTCTTCAGCACCGTTGACCGCGGCCATTTTCAGCACGATGTAGGCCTGCACGTTATTGGCCGGCACGCCTTCACCCTTGAAGAACATATTGCCGAGCTGGAATTGCGCCTGGGCGTGGCCTTGTAGCGAAGCCTTTTCGAAGTAGCTCAACGCTTTGTTGAGGTCGACGGCCGGGTTCTTGCTGTCGTGGTAGAACTCGCCCAACTCGTATTGCGCTTGCGCATCCCCTTCATCAGCCTGTTTCTGGCACGCGCTCAGGGCTTCGGCCTGGCTGTCTGGCTGGGTATTGAGGGTGCAACGACCCATCGCTGGGATTAACAACGAGTTGCCGCCTGCCTGGGCATGTGCCAGCAGCGGCTGAAGGAGCAACAGGCAGCCCAGAACCAGGGTGCGGCCGGTGCGTTTCATGGGAATCGACTTACCTCTGACGGGGCGCGCGGACCCTCGGGGAGTCCAATAAGCGCGCATTATGAAATAAGCAGGCCTCTGCTTACAAAGTCTTTACTCGTTTTTCTGCTGCTTGGGCAAGTTATCTGCCGGATTGCAGGGCAATTCTCGAAAAAACCAGGAAACTTCTGTAAGCAAAGTAGCAAATCTGACGCTGCCTGGGGGGCAACGTCAGAACGTGGGTCACTTATTTCAGGGCCGCGAAGGCGCGTTCGGCAGCATCCAGGGTCAGTTTCAGCTCGGCTTCGCCATGGGCGATCGAGGTGAAGCCGGCTTCGAAGGCGCTCGGCGCCAGGTACACGCCGCCTTCAAGCATCAGGTGGAAGAAGCGCTTGAACAGGTCGGCATCGCTGCCCATCACGTCATCAAAGGTGACGATGTCGTCGGCGCCGCTGAAGTACAGGCCGAACATGCCACCGGCCTGGGTGGTGACAAACGGGATACCCGCGGCGTCGGCGCGCTGCTGCAGGCCATCAAGCAGGCGGGTGGTGTAGTCGGTCAGCTCGGCGTGGAAGCCCGGGCGGCTGATCAGGCGCAGGGTGGTCAGTCCAGCGGCCATTGCCAGCGGGTTACCCGACAAGGTGCCAGCCTGGTAGACCGGGCCCAGCGGGGCGATGTGCTGCATGATTTCGCGCTTGCCGCCGAAGCAGCCTACTGGCATACCGCCACCGATGATCTTGCCGAAGGTGCTCAGGTCCGGCGTGACGCCGTAGTGTGCCTGGGCGCCGCCGAGGGCGACGCGGAAACCGGTCATCACTTCGTCAAAGATCAGCACCACGCCGTGCTTGTCGCACTGCTCGCGCAGGCCTTCGAGGAAACCCGGTGCCGGCGGTACGCAGTTCATGTTGCCGGCCACCGGCTCGACGATGATGCAGGCCACGTCCTGGCCGACTTCGCTGAGCATTTGCTCGACGGCGGCGATGTCGTTGAACGGCAGGGTCAGGGTGTGCTTGGCGAATGCCGCCGGCACACCGGCAGAGTTGGGTACGCCCTGGGTCAGCGCGCCGGAGCCGGCCTTGACCAGCAGGCTGTCGGAGTGGCCGTGGTAGCAACCTTCGAACTTGATGATGTTGTCGCGGCCGGTGAAACCACGGGCCAGACGGATCGCGCTCATGGTGGCTTCGGTGCCGGAGCTGACCATGCGCACCATTTCCATCGACGGCACGATAGAGCAGACCAGGTCGGCCATCTCGGTTTCCATGGCGGTCGGCGCGCCATAGGACAAGCCGTGTTGCAGCTGCTGGCGCACCGCGTCGAGTACGTCCGGGTGGCTGTGGCCGAGAATCATCGGGCCCCAGGAGCCGACGTAGTCGACGTAGCGCTTGTCATCTTCGTCGGTGACGTAGGCGCCTTCGGCGTGTTTGAAGAACAACGGCGTGCCGCCCACGCTCTTGAACGCACGCACGGGGGAGTTCACACCGCCGGGGATGTGTTTCTGGGCATTGGCAAACAGGGTTTCGGAACGGGACATGATGGACGTCTCTCTGAAATCAGATTTTAAGAAGGGCATTGAAAGCACGGGCGCGTCGCGTGACTTCCTGAGTACTGTCGGCGCCGAATAAACCGTGCACCACGGCCAGCAGGTCGGCACCGTGGGCCACCAGCGGTTCGGCGTTGTCCAGGGTCACGCCGCCGATCACGCAGATCGGCAGCTGCAAGCGCGTGCGGGCCTCGGCCAGCATTTCAACGGTGGCGGCAGGTGCGCCGGGCTTGGTGGTGGAATTGAAGAAGCGCCCGAAGGCGACATAACTGGCGCCTTCCTTGGCGGCCTGTTCGGCCAGTTCGATCTGGCTGTGGCAGGTAGCACCGATGATCGCCTTGGAACCGAGCAGCGCACGGGCCGGGGTCAGCGGACCATCGGTCTGCCCCAGATGCACACCCACGCCCAGGCGCGCGGCGAGTTCGGCATCATCGTTGATGATCAATTGAGTCTTGTAGCGCGAGCACAGTTCATACAGCTTTTCGGCTTCACGCAGGCGCCGTGCCTCGTCGCTGCTTTTGTCGCGGTACTGCAACAGTGTCACGCCGCCGTCCAGCGCCGCTTGGACGTAGGCGAGGAACTTGCCGGCCAGGAGCTGGCTGTCGGTAATGGCGTAAAGGCCACGTAGTTTCATCGGGCAAGCCCCTTGCTGTGACAAGCGATAAGTTACGAGCAGAAATCCAGCGGCAGCCGGCGCGGCACGAACTGGCCCTGGCCCAGTTGCTCGGCGTCACGCAGGGTGCGCCAGGTGTAGTTGAGGGCCGATTGCACCGCGCTGGCCAAACCTTCGCCCTGGGCGATGCGCCCGGCCAGGGCGCTGGCCAAGGTGCAGCCCGAACCGTGATAGCTGCCGGGCAAGCGCTGGCAGGTAAAGGTATGGCGCGTGCCGTCGCGGCTGTACAGGCGGTTGTGCACTTCGTGTTCGTCGCCATGGCCGCCGGTGATCAGCAGGTGCTTGATGTACGGCAACAGTTTCTCGGCGCATTCATCGGCAGTGCCGTCTGGCAGTTCGGCCAGGATGCGCGCTTCCGGCAGGTTGGGCGTGGCGATCAGCGACAGGGGCAACAGCCGCTCGCGCATCGCATAGCCGACTTCGTCCTTGCCCAGGCTACCGCCGCCACCGGCGCGCAGCACCGGGTCGCAGACCACCGGCAGATGCGGGTGCGCCTGCAGCAGTTCGACCACCGTATCGACCATAGCGGTGGAACCGAGCATGCCCAGTTTGACGGCTGCGACTTCGCAGTCGCCGAGCACGGCATTGGCCTGGGCCAGCACCCACTCACGGTCGAGCACGCGGAAGTCGCTGACATTGACGGTGTTCTGCACGGTCAACGCTGTGACGGCCGGGGCCGCGTGGCAGCCCTGGGCGAGCAGGGCTTCGATATCTGCCTGCAAGCCGGCGCCACCACTGGGATCGTGGCCGGAGAGACAGAGGACAACGGGGCGAGAGCTGTAGATATTCATGGTGCGCGAGCTTACCACCAAACGCTTTTAGCGTGGCCGTCTGACGATGGTTGAAGTGTGAGCGCTGGAGCAGCGCTTTTCTGGCGAGTGAAACAGCATGAAAATCTTCTGAAGGCCTTGATGTAGAGCCTTTCAAAAAAATAGTTCAATGGTGTCCAATGGCCTTTAATGGCTATGCTAAAGTGCATTCAAACAACTTACTGTATCGCCGGTGTACGTCTTCTCAAAAGGATGGGGGGCTTTTGACATAACCGGACAGGCCACGCTGGGGCTCTATGCGCTATTTGCTGATCTTTATATTGTGCGGGCTACCCTTGCTCGCCGGCGCCGTCGAGTTCAACCAGGACACGCGAAGCCTGCCGCTGGGCCAGGTCATGCAAGTGCTCGAAGATCCAACCGATGCCCTCACCATTGCCGATGTCAGTTCCCCCGCCTACGCCGCCCAGTTCAAGACCCATGACAAAGCCACCCTCAACGCCGGCTATTCGCGCTCGGTGTTCTGGCTCAAGGTCAACCTGCATTACAGCGCAACAGATCCTCGTGCACCGCGCACCTGGTTTCTGGAGTTGGCTTATCCGCCGCTCAATCGCCTGGACCTGTATCAGAGCGACGGCACCGGTCACTACCGCCTGACCGCCCGCACCGGCAGTGCATTACCGTTTTCCAGCCGTGAAGTGAGCCAGAGCAACTACCTGTTCAAGCTCAACTTTGCGCCCGATCAGCAGCAGACCCTGTACCTGCGCTTGCAAAGCCAGGGCTCGATCCAGGCGCCGCTGACCCTGTGGGCGGGCACGGCGTATCTGGAAGAACAACCGCTGCGCTTGTATGTACTCGGGGCTATTTATGGTGTGCTGCTGGGCATGCTGATCTACAACCTGTTCATTTACCTCAGCGTGCGCGACACCAGCTACCTCTATTACATCCTCTATATTGCATCGTTCGGCTTGTACCAGCTGTCGGTCAATGGCGTCGCGGTGCAGTACTTCTGGCCGAACAACCCGTGGTGGGCGAATGCGGCGGTGCCGTTCCTGATCGGATCGGCGGCATTGTTCGGCAGCCTGTTCGCTCGCAGCTTCCTGCACACCGTGCAGCACAGCCGCTGGATCGACCGGATCCTGCTGGCGCTGGCAGCCTGCGGCGGCGTGGTGATGGCGCTGGCGCTGTTGACCAGCTACGCTGTGGCCCTGCGCCTGGCCACCGGCCTGGCGCTGGTGTTCACCGTGACCATCTTTGTCGCCGCGATCAAGGCCTGGTACTGCGGGCAGCGCATGGCGCGCTACTTCATCATCGCCTGGTCGGCGTTCCTGCTGGGCGGAGTGGTCAATACGCTGATGGTGCTGGGCTACCTGCCCAACGTGTTCCTGACCATGTACGCCAGCCAGCTCGGCTCGGCCATTGAAGTGGCACTGCTGTCCCTGGCCCTGGCCGACCGCATCAACGGTATGCGCGAACAGCAGGCGCAAATCCTCCTCGACGCCAGCCAGAAGCTCGAAGCGCTCAACCAGCAACTGGCCCGCAGTAATCGCCTCAAAGACGAGTTTCTCGCCACCCTGACCCACGAACTGCGCACGCCGATGAATGGGGTGATTGGTTCCCTGGAATTGATGCAGACCGTGCCGTTGGGCGAGGACCTGGCGCAGTACCAGCAAACCGCCGCGGGCTCGGCGCGGGACATGATGCGAATGGTCAACGGTATCCTCACCCTGACCGAGTTGCAGGCCGGTCGGATGGTGGCCCAGCCGCAAGCGTTCAGCCTGCGCGGTGTGCTCGACACCTTGCGCCAGCAGTTCACCCCCAGCGCGCAGAGCAAGGGCCTGGCGTTTTCCATTGATGTTGCCGATGAGTTGCCGGACCGGGTGATCGGCGATGCCGACAAACTGCTCCAATGCCTGGATTGCCTGCTGGACAATGCATTCAAATTTACCCAACTCGGCGCTGTGCGCTTGCGCGTGGTCGGGGTGCCCGAAGGGGAGGGTGCATTGCACCTGAGCTTTATTGTCACCGACACCGGTATCGGCTTCGCCTTTCTCGATGAGGCCACGCTGTACCAGCGCTTCTTCCAGCTTGATGGCTCGATGACTCGCGAATACGGCGGCCTGGGCATTGGTTTGGCGATTTGCCGGCAGTTGATCGAGCTGTTGGGTGGGCGCCTGACCCATCATTCGGAGCCGCGCAAGGGCAGCCGTTTTCAGTTGGAGGTGGACGTCAGCGTGGTGCCTGCGCAACCCAAGCCGAGCGGGCAAGCGCAGCCCAGGCAGCGTGCGCCCCAGGATTGCACCGTGTTGCTGGTGGACGACAACAGCGTCGGCCAGTTGGCGGTGCGTGGCATGTTGCTCAAACTCGGCTACCGGGTGAAAACCGTAGATAACGGCCCGGCGGCACTCGCGGCATTACAAGGCAATCGCTTCGATGCGGTGCTGCTCGACGTGCCGGAGGGCGGCTTCTCATTGTGCTGTCAGATTCGTGCACTGCCCGACTGTGGTGAGTTGCCGGTGATCGCCTTGAGTAGCTCAAGTGATGGACCAGAGCGTGAACGCTGCCATGGCGTCGGCATGACTGATCGCCTGGCTAAACCGGTGCGGTTCGAAGCCCTGCAAGGGGTGCTGGAGCGCCGCGTGTTGCGCTTGGGTGAGGGCGAAAGCGCCGGGCATTCGGCGGGTATGCCACTGTTTTAAGCGTGAGGTCGGTGCTTAACTGAATTCAAGGCCCCTCTTTCACGTGGCCTTTTTCCAGGAGGCCCGTCATGAACCTGCATCAGTTTGCCGAAACCCACGACGTCACCAATCAGCCACCGTCCCTGGACGGCACCAACCTGTATCGCATCGACTTGCCCCTGCAGCAATGGTCGCGTCGCTTTGGCGCCGGCTGGGCCGAATCGCGTATCGATGCCTACGGCGCGCTGGCCGGAGGGCCGTTGATGGCAGCCGGGTTCCTGGCCAACCAGAACAAACCGGTGTTCAGCAGCCATGACCGTTATGGTCATCGCATTGACCTGGTGGAGTTTCATCCGGCTTATCACGAACTGATGCGCACTGCCGTTGAGCATGGCCTGCCGTCGCTGCCCTGGGCTCACCCGCGGGCCGGCGCCCATGTGGCCCGTGCGGCAATGACCTACCTGCACAGCCAGGCCGAGGCCGGCACCGGTTGCCCGCTGACCATGACCTTCGCCTGCGTTCCGGCCTTGCGCCTGCAACCGGACCTGGCAGATCGCTGGTTGCCGAAAATCCTTTCGACCCAATATGACCCACGCAACGTCGGCATTGCCCACAAAGCCGGCGCCACCATCGGCATGGCCATGACCGAGAAGCAGGGCGGCACCGACGTGCGGGCCAACACCACACGCGCTTATCCGGTGGGCGCGGGTGGGCCCGGCCAGGCCTATGAGCTGGTGGGCCACAAGTGGTTCTGCTCGGCACCGATGTGCGACGGCTTCCTGACCCTGGCCCAGACCGACAAGGGCCTGACCTGTTTCCTGCTGCCCCGGCACCGCCCGGATGACACGCGCAACGAGTTCTATATCCAGCGCTTGAAGAACAAACTCGGCAACTGCTCCAACGCGTCCAGCGAAGTAGAGTTTCGCGGCGCCCTGGCCTGGATGGTCGGTGAAGAGGGCCGGGGTGTGCCGACCATCATCGAAATGGTCGCCATGACCCGCTTCGATTGCATGGTCGGCTCCAGCGCCTTGATGCGTCAGGCACTGACCCAGGCCAGTCATCACTGCGCGCACCGCCTGGTCGGTGGCCGCGTGCTCAACCAGCAGCCGCTGATGCAGAATGTCCTGGCCGACCTGGCATTGGAGAGCGAAGCGGCCCTGGCCTTGAGCCTGCGCATGGGGCGCGCCCTGGATCATCTTGAAGATGAACAGGAAGCCAAGTTCGCTCGGCTGGTCACGGCGGTGGGCAAGTATTGGATCTGCAAGCGAGCGCCCGCGATGATCAACGAAGCCGCCGAATGCATGGGCGGCGCCGGGTATGTGGAAGACAGCATCCTGCCGCGTCTTTACCGTGAGGCACCGGTGAACTCGACATGGGAAGGTTCCGGCAATGTGCAATGCCTGGACGTACTCCGCGCGTTGTCCAAAGAGCCGGGCGTGCTGGAGGTGCTGTTTGTTGAGTTGGGAGATGGCCATGGTGACAAGCAACTGGCGCGGCATATCGAGCAGTTGAAGTCGGCGTTTATGGACACCCAGGACATTCAGTACCGTGCGCGGCAGTTGACCGAGGATATTGCCGTGGCGTTGCAGGCCAAGTTATTGCTGGAGGCAGGAAATGCGGCGGTCAGCGACGGGTTTATCGCCAGCCGGTTGGGCGAATCGTCGGGGCGGGTATATGGCACCTTGCCGCGTGGGGTGGATGTAGAAGCCATAGTCGCGCGCTCAACCCCGCCATCTCCCATATTTTAAGGTGCATTCCAATCCGGCTGTTTCGGTGAGGCCGGGATACAGGCAAGATAAAGGCCTGCAAGTCCAGAACACAGGATGCTTACCGTGACCGAAGCTTTTGTTGTCGTTAAAACCGCCGAAGAAGCCGTGGACCGGCTGGCGGCTCTGCATGAGCAAGCCACCGGCGCGCTCAATCAAGCCCTCAAGCAATACCTCAAGGACCGCGTCGAGCCCGACGCCGCACAACGTGCACTGTTTCGCTACCCGGAACTGCGCCTGACCTACCACTGCCATGGCGAAGTCCCACAGACCACCCGTGCATATGCCAAGGTGCAACTGCCGGGTACCTACAGCGTCACCGTGACCCACCCCGCCGCGTTTCGTAAGTATCTGCTGGAGCAACTGGTGCCGCTGATGCACGACTTCACCGTCACGGTGGAAGTGGGCGTCAGCCAGCAGAACATTCCGTACCCGTACGTGGTGGAGCAGGGCGACGAACTGGCCGGCTCCGGCGTGACCGCCGCGACCCTGGCCCGCGTATTCCCCAGTACCGACCTGTCCGCCGCCACCGACGGCATTGCCGATGGCCTCTACGACTGGGAAAACACCGACCCGCTGCCCCTGGCATTGTTCGACGCGGCGCGCGTGGACTTTTCCCTGCGCCGCCTGGTGCATTACACCGGCAGCGATTGGCGCCATGTACAGCCGTGGATCCTGCTGACCAACTACCACCGCTACGTTGACCAGTTCATCCTGCACGGCCTGGAACAACTGCGCAGCGACCCGCGTTTTATCCGCATGGTGCTGCCGGGCAACGTGGTCATCGACAAGAGCATGGACCACGGCGAAGCCTCGGCGATTGCCGCCGGCGTGGTCTGGCATCGCTACCAGATGCCGGCGTATCACCTGCAAGCCAGTGACGGCCACGGCGTGACCCTGGTGAACATCGGCGTGGGCCCGTCCAACGCCAAGAACATCACCGACCACCTGGCCGTGTTGCGCCCGCATTGCTGGCTGATGATCGGCCACTGCGGTGGCCTGCGCCAATCCCAGACCATCGGCGACTACGTACTGGCCCACGCCTATATGCGCCGTGACGGGATTCTTGACCGCGTGGTACCGCCGAACATCCCGATCCCGGCCCTGGCCGAGGTGCAGTTGGCGCTCCAGCAAGCGGCGGCCCACGTCACTGGCGAAAAAGGCGAAGAGCTGAAAAAACGCCTGCGCACCGGTACCGTGCTGACCTATGACGACCGTAACTGGGAATTGCGCTGGGCCCAGGAACGGCCGCTGATCAACCTGTCCCGCGCCGTGGCCGTGGACATGGAAAGCGGCACCATCGCCGCCCAGGGTTACCGTTTGCGCGTGCCTTACGGCACCTTGTTATGCGTATCCGACAAACCCTTGCACAGCGAGATCAAGCTGCCGGGTTCGGCCAACGCGTTCTACGAGCGTGCGGTCAGCCAGCACTTGAAGATCGGCATCGAGGCGGTCGACCTGTTGCGCACCGAACTCAACTCGTTGCACTCGCGCAAACTGCGCAGTTTCGACGAGCCGCCGTTCCGTTAAGCGGTTGGGATGGTCATTTGGCGGTCAGGCCACTAGCATTGTCGGTCCTGACCGTTAGATGTTTCTTTGCCATGTCCCGTCCTACCCGTCCCGATTCGCGCCGCCCAGGCGTGAAACCTTCGCAGCCTGTTCGGCGTGTCGCCAAGGCGCCACCGGCCGAGCCGAAGCTGATCCTGTTCAATAAGCCGTTCGACGTGTTGACCCAGTTCAGCGACGAAGGCGGTCGCGCGACCCTCAAGGACTTCATCGATATTCCCGGTATTTACCCGGCCGGGCGCCTGGACCGTGACAGCGAAGGCTTGCTGCTGTTAACCAACGATGGCCAGCTTCAGGCGCGCATCGCCGACCCCAAGCACAAGCTGGCGAAAACCTACTGGGTGCAGGTGGAAGGCGAGCCGACCGAAGAACAGCTGCAACGTCTGCGCGATGGCGTCGAGCTGAACGACGGCATGACCTTGCCTGCCGAGGCCCGGCAACTGGAGGAGCCGGCATTATGGCCGCGCAACCCGCCGGTACGTTTTCGTAAAAGCGTGCCCACCCATTGGCTGGAATTGGTGATTCGGGAAGGACGCAACCGTCAGGTACGGCGCATGACCGCAGCGGTGGGCCTGCCGACGCTGCGCCTGGTGCGCGTGCGCATTGGTGACTGGTCTATCGACGGCCTGGATCAAGGCCAATGGAAAGCAGTACCGGCGCGCCTATAAAGCGCCGGACTCGATCAAGCCGATCACCACGCTCTTGATGATGAACGCGGCCACGCCCAGGCCCAGCACGAAAAACAGAATGAATGAGCCAAAGCGCCCGGCCTTGGATTTCTTCGCCAGGTCCCAGACGATAAAGCCCATGAAAATGATGAGGATAGTGACCAGGCCGGTCATCATCCATTCTTCAAACAGGGCGGGGTCGATGTTGTTCATGGGGCTCTTCCAGCAAGACAAGCGAGCAGTATACGGCAGCGTTACAGACGCAACATTGACCTGAGTCGAAGCACAATCCAAATGTGGGAGGGGGCTTGCTCCCGATGACTGAGTGTCAGTCAGTTATTTATCAACTGACCCACCGCTATCGGGAGCAAGCCCCCTCCCACATTTGAATCTCTGTGTTCTCAGGTGCGCAGGTGGGTCAGCGGCAGTTCGGTGCTGTTGAGTACCTGGTTGAGCACAAAGCTGGAACGCACGCTGGTCACCCCTTCGATGCGGGTCAGATGGCCTAGCAGCAGTTTCTGGTAATGGTCCATATCCGGCACCACCACCTTCAACTGGTAGTCCGCATCCATCCCGGTCACCAAACTGCATTCCAGCACTTGCGGCAAGGTGCGAATGGCGGCTTCAAAATTCTCGAAACGCTCCGGCGTGTGCCGGTCCATGCCGATCAATACGTAGGCTGTAAGGCTAAGGCCGAGCATCTTGCGATCCAGCAGGGCGACCTGGCGGGCGATATAGCCGTCGTCTTCCAATTGCTTGACCCGGCGCGAGCAGGGCGAAGGCGACAGGCCGATGCGTTCGGCCAGCTCCTGGTTGGAGATCCTCGCGTCGCGCTGCAATTCCGCCAAAATACTCAGGTCGTATCGGTCAAGCTTGCTCATTGGGTTGGCCTTTGTCGTAACTATTGCGGTGAATTATCCATGAAGGGTTAAAAATTGCGCAAGCACTGTTTATTGACGCAATCTTCGCAATCATCTGTCCGCCCGGCACGCCTATGATTACCAACAGAATCACCGCCTGGACAACAGTCCACAGCAGCGCGCCCAATCAGGCCCGCTGCGGCCGCCGCCCCAGCAGGGTTGAGCCGGCCTCCAGGCTGCACACTGTCCACAAGACGGCGTGAGGTGAGCCAACGTCAAAAGCGTTGAGCACGGACGAAATTCTCAAGGGGTGGCCGACGGGTCACCCCTTTTCTTTTGCCTTGAGAAAATAGTGCCCACGACTGATAACCTGCGTGAGAACCGGGTGAGGCTTTTCCAGTCTCATGTGTAGGCCCTAATCCGCAGTGAGGAAAAGCATGAAGCGCATCTGGCGTATGGCAGGTGTTGGTTTGCTGGTGGCAAGCGTCGGCACGCAGGTAATGGCCGACGAGCGCGATAACTCACCGGGCCCGGGTCAACGGCCTGAGCACAATCAGCCACGTCCACAAAACCCGCAGGATGATCGCGGCGGCCAGCACGAGGGTGGCCAATGGCAAGGTCGCCCGCAAGGTCATGAGCCAGGGCGACCTGCGCCGCAACCTTCCAATAACCTGCCGATCCAGGGCCGGCCCGATACGGTGCGCCAGACTCAGGAACCGCGCCAGGGTTATTACCGTGATATCCCCAGGCGCCCCGATGACAATCGGCA
This sequence comes from Pseudomonas sp. 910_23, assembly GCF_052850795.1. Lineage (NCBI taxonomy): Bacteria > Pseudomonadati > Pseudomonadota > Gammaproteobacteria > Pseudomonadales > Pseudomonadaceae > Pseudomonas > Pseudomonas sp. 910_23. Next base: position 167,201 of record NZ_VXCZ01000009.1, read on the forward strand.
TTGGGAGGCTGGCGGCCCCGGTTCGCGTCCGGGTAACGATCGCCCCGGTGATAACCGCTGGCCAGGCCGCCCCGACGGGCATGGCAACGGCTGGGGTCCGGGCCCGCAACATCGCCCTGGTTATGTCATCGACCGTTTTCCCGACCGCAATTACCGCGTGCCTTACCGTGGCCAGGACTACTTTTTCTCCGGCGGCTACTGGTATCGCCCCCAAGGCCCACGCTACGTGGTGGTGACGCCACCCTATGGCATCCGTGTGCATTACCTGCCGGACTATGCGCGTGAAGTATGGGTAGGGGGCTCGCTGTTGTTCCTTGCCGCTGGCGCGTACTACGCCTATGAGCAAAGCACCCAGCAATACGTGGTGGTGCAGCCTCCTGCGCAAGTGCCATCACCCCAGCCGGCGCCGCAAGGCAACGGCTATGACGTAGTGGCCTACCCTGCCAACGGCCAATCGCCGGCGCAGGTGCAGCAGGACGGCTACGACTGTTATCGCTGGGCGGTGCAGCAAAGCGGCTTCGACCCGCGCACCGTCACCTACGCCCCGGACCCGGCGGTGGTGCAAACCTACCGCCAGGCCCAGGGCAACTGCCTGGGCAGTCGTGGGTATCAGGTGCAGTACTAGGTTTTGTTGCCGGTGACCACTTCCAGCGGGTCGGCGTGCACCAATACTTCGGCTTTCGGGTATTCCCGGTGAATGGCGTCGGCGGCCTGGTCGCTGATGCCGTGAGCCACCGACAGCGTCAATTCCCCCGGCAACTCCAGGTGCAGCTGCACAAACCAGTGGTTGCCGGAAACCCGCGTACGCAAGTCGTGGGCACCCAGCACGCCGGGTACGCCACGAGCCAGTTCCAGCATGTGCTGGCTGACATCTGGCGGTAACTCTTCGTCCATCAACACCGCAAAGCTTTCCCGGGCGATCTGGATCGCGCTCCACAGAATGTAGGCGGCGATACCCAGGCCAAACCAGGCATCGACCTGATGAAAGCCAAAACCGGCCAACACCAGCGCAATCAGGATGCTGCCATTGAGCAGCAAGTCCGAGCGGTAGTGCAGCGAGTCGGCGCGCACCGCGTTGGAGCCGGTCTCGCGCACCACGCGGTGTTGCAGCATCAGCAGGGCCACGGTCAGCGCCAGCGACAGGATAATCACGCCAATGCTCAGCCACGGTGCGCCGACCGGCTCAGGGTGCTTGAGCCGTTCAAAGGCCTGGAGCGCAATCAGCACCGCACTGCCGGCAATAAACAAGGCTTGCGCCATGCCCGCCAGCGACTCCGCCTTGCCGTGCCCGTAACGGTGATCGTCATCGGCCGGGCGCAAGGCGTAATGCACGGCCAGCAGATTCAACAGCGAGGTCACGCCGTCGAGCAGCGAGTCGGTCAGCCCGGCGAGCATACTCACCGAGCCGCTGAGCCACCAGGCGATGGCCTTGGTGATAATCAGCACACTGGCCACGCCCACCGAGGCGCGGGTGGCCAGGCGCAGAAGCCTGGCGTGTTCGGGACTGCTGGTCATGGGCTGTCCTTACGCGGCGGGCTGCAGGCCCAGGGACGCGAGTTGTTGCACACTGCCCTTGAACTGGATCAGGCGCGGGTCGTCCAGCGGCAAGCTGCGGCCGGTTTCCTTCTCAATGATGCTTTGCAGCTTGGCATTGTCGACCTTGCCGTCGGCGCCGATGGCTTCGTGCAATTTCTCGGGCGCGACCTGGGCGGTCTTGCCGGGTTCGTAGTAGATCGCGCCCGTGGCGAAGTCGACCCCAAACGCGATCAGGCCCGGGATCACGTAGAACAGCAGGCCGACGGCGTCGAGCACGGCAATGGCCGGGTCGATCTTGCCGTCGATCTGGCCACGGCGGTCGGGGTAGAAAATCGAGCCGCAGGCGGTGAGTTGGCTCAGCAGGGTGACGGCGAGGACACCGCCGATGACACGGGAAGCGATACGCATGAAAAAGTCTCCTGAACACTATTTAAGGGTGACTATAAGCCAGATCTGCCAAACGCCGATGATCCAATGTGGGAGCCATAAATACATCTCCTGTGGTGTGGCGCTGTAACTGTGGGAGGGGGCTTGCTCCCGATGGCGGCCTCAGGGCCGGCCAGGATGCTGGATCAGACCGAGTACATATCCATTCCTGCGGTAACGGCTGATATTGGTTCCGCTTTTACAGCGGCTCACTTTTGAAAAGAGCAAAACGCTCTTGCCCCACCACTCGGCACCTCGCTCAGGCTCGGTGTGCCCGTAATCCGCCAGGGATTTGGGGGGTAAACCGGCATCCCTGCCGGTTTACCCCCCAAATCCCTGTCGAATTCCGGCCAGCGTGGTTTGACGGGGCGCCTAAGATCAAGAGCAAAAGCGGCTCGCTTCGCATCGTGGTTACTGTTGGCTGAGCTCCACGCTGCATTACAGTCCCAAGAGTGGGTGTATTTAAGACCCGCATCGGCACTCGGCAGTTCGCCGTTATACTCGCCGCTCTGCTTTGGAGCCAGTATGAATTCGTTGCCGATCGATGATGTTTTACCCGCCCTGCGTGACGCCTTGGCGCATCGCCATGAAGCCGTGCTGGAAGCGCCGCCTGGCGCCGGTAAAACCACCCGCGTGCCGTTGGCCTTGTTGCATGAGCCGTGGCTCGCCGGGCAAACCATCCTGATGCTCGAACCCCGGCGCCTGGCCGCCCGGGCCGCCGCCGAAAGACTGGCCAGCGAACTGGGCGAAAAGGTCGGTGAGACCGTGGGCTACCGCATTCGCCTGGACAGCAAAGTCGGCCCCAACACGCGTATCGAGGTGGTGACCGAAGGCATCCTCACTCGCCGCCTGCAGGACGACCCGGCATTGGATGGCGTGGGCCTGTTGATCTTCGACGAATTCCACGAGCGCAGCCTCGACGCCGACCTGGCGCTGGCCCTGAGCCTTAACGGGCGCGAGCTGTTTCGCGACGACCAGCCGCTGAAGATCCTGCTGATGTCCGCCACTCTCGAAGGCGAGCGCCTGGCGGGCTTGCTGGATGACGCGCCGATTCTGCGCAGTGAAGGGCGCATGTTCCCGGTGCAGATGCGTTGGGGCCGGCCGTACCAGGCCGGGGAGTTTATCGAGCCGCGCGTGGTGCAAACCGTCCTTGAAGCCCTGCATGACGAGACCGGCAGCGTGCTCGTGTTTTTGCCGGGGCAAGCGGAGATTCGCCGGGTCAACCAGCAACTGGCCGAGGCCTTGGGTGATCGCCCTGATGTGCTCTTATGCCCCCTGCACGGTGAGCTGGACCTCAACGCCCAGCGCGCCGCCATCGACCCGGCGCCGGCCGGCAAGCGCAAAGTAGTGCTGGCCACCAACATCGCCGAGACCAGCCTGACCATCAACGGCGTGCGCGTGGTGATCGACGCCGGGCTGGCGCGGGTGCCACGTTTTGACCCGGGCAGCGGCATGACGCGCCTCGACACCCAGCGCATTTCCCGTGCCAGCGCCACCCAGCGCGCCGGTCGGGCAGGGCGGTTGGAACCGGGGGTGTGTTATCGGTTGTGGTCCGAAGACCAGCATGACGGTTTGGCCGCCTATGGCAGTGCGGAAATTCTCGCCGCCGACCTGGCCGGGCTGGCCTTGCAACTGGCGCGCTGGGGCGTGACACCCAGCCAGTTGGTTTGGCTGGACATCCCACCGACCGCCGCCTATGCCCAGGCTCAGGAGCTGTTGCAACGCCTGGGTGCATTGAACGAAGCAACCCTCACCGCCCATGGCCAGAAGATGGCCGAGCTGCCGGCCCACCCGCGTATTGCCCATCTGTTATTGCGTGGCCAGGACCTTGGGCTGGCTGCCATGGCCTGTGACGTGGCAGCCCTGTTGGGCGAGCGCGATATCCTGCGCGGCGGCGGTGCCGACTTGCACAGCCGCCTGGCGTTGATGGCCGGTGAAGAACGCGCACGCGGCACTCAGGGTGGCGTGCAGCGCGCCAAGCAGTTGGCACGGCAATATCGTGGCTACCTGCGCGGCAAGGCGACCCAGCCGGTGGACAATCCCGACCACCCGCGCTGGCTCGGCGCCTTGCTCGCACTGGCCTACCCGGACCGCGTCGCCCAGCAACGTCGCCCCGGTGGCGCTGAATATCGCCTGGCCAATGGTCGCGCGGCGCTGTTTGCCGAAGCCGACAGCCTGATGAAACAACCCTGGCTGGTGATCGCCGACCTGGGCAGCCGCCAGGGCCAGCGCGAAGAACGCATCTACCTGGCGGCGGATTTTGATCCGGCGTTGTTCGACACCGTGCTGGCCGAGCAAGTGCGCAATGTCGACCAACTCGACTGGGACGAACGCGAAGGCGTCTTGCGTGCCGAGCGCCAACGCAAAGTCGGTGAACTGGTACTCAGCCGCGAACCCCTGACCGGCCTCGACGAATCCGCCCGCAGCCAGGCGCTGGTCAACCTGGTGCGCCGCAAAGGCTTGGAACTGCTGCCCTGGACTCCGGAACTGCGTCAGTGGCAAGCCCGTGTGATGCTCCTGCGCCAACTCGACGCCGGCAACACCAGCGAGTGGCCCGACATCAGCGACAAGGCCCTGCTCGCCAGCCTCGAACACTGGTTGATGCCTTACCTGGGCAAGGTCTCGCGCCTCAGCCATTTCGCCAACCTGGATATTTCCAGCTACCTGCACAACCTGTTGCCCTGGCCATTGCCCCAACGCCTGGAAGAGTTGGCGCCGCAGCATGTGAAGGTGCCGTCGGGGTCATCGGTACGCCTGGACTACAGCGAGCAGCCGCCGATCCTGGCGGTGCGCTTGCAGGAATTGTTCGGGCTGGCAGACACCCCGCGTATCGCCGGCGGGCGCCTGGCCGTGAAGTTGCACCTGCTGTCCCCGGCGCGGCGGCCGGTGCAGGTCACGCAGGATCTGGCGAACTTCTGGCGCAGTACCTACGCCGAGGTGAAGAAGGATTTGAAAGGGCGCTACCCCAAGCATTACTGGCCGGATGATCCGTTGGTGGCCGAAGCGACGGCCCGGATCAAACCCAGAAAGCCTTGAGTGTAAGTAACTCCCCAGTCGTTTTGATGACTGGGGGGTTACCTGAAAGCTTTGAATCAGAGCAAGGTGGTTGTCTTGAAGGGCTTAAAGCGCTTCAAGCGCACTGTCAAATTGCTTATGCGCGTTTGGCAACGATTTGCTCGTTTGGGTGTGGATGCCGCAGGTGTACTCGATGAACGAATGCCCGGCGGTTTCAGACTGGGCAATATTGTAGTTCTGAAAGGGCAGCATGGCCCTGCGCACAGGGGACTGATCCAGGATGTTCTTGAATGTGGTGCTCGCGTCATCAGCGATCCACAGCCTTCTTACTTTTCTCTGCTGGTTGCCATCGATGAATTTATGCCGGGCATGCAGGACCCGCAGGTTATCCATCACCAGAATGTCCCCTGGCTCAAGGCTGATGGGGGTAATGTAACGCTCGTTGGTGGAGTAGTGGGTCTGGATGTATTTAAACGCCGCGCTGGCCCATTCGGGAATAAACGCAGTGCTGTCATACCGGTAGCGAATTCTTAACGTTTCGTCATCGATTTTTTCAAAGACGGCGCAATCGATGGACAACAAGTCGTCGCGGCAGTAAGTAACACTGCCGCTGGTCATCAAAATTTTTAATGTCTCGGCGTTATTGGCAAGCAGGTCATTGTAGATTTTCTGCCCATCCACCAGGAAGTTGTCGCCGCCAAATTCAGGCTTTGAAACGCACTGGAGAATGACGAATTTGGGTGGCGTGATTTTTTTCGCAGTGCCCTCTACGTAGGCGATGCCATTCAAGAATGACCCATCGGTATGCGGGAAAAAATCGCTCGACAGTTCGCCATGATAATCATCCTTGAAGCGTTGCCAGTCCTTGTTGATCGGCTCGCCACCGCCCACCACACCGTGTTCATCGGACTTGGTATGAAACTGAATCAGCCCAAACTTGCCGGCGGTCTCTCTAAAGGCTTCCAGAGAGTGGTCTTGGGGCTTGATAACGCAATATCCATACTCTTTCAGAAACGTTGAGATTTCTTTGGTTTCAAAAAAATCAAACTTACGTATGCTCATTTCACGCTCCTTGTTTTATTGGAAGAACTTTTTACAGGCCGTTGAAAAAATGATCGAAGATCATCTTCAAACCAAAAAACGTCACCCCTGCCTTTAACAGCATTGCGCCGACACGCTGCGATATACGGTCTCTGAGAAAGCCGCCCAGGTACGAACCCAATGTAGAGGCGGTAATCATGATGATGATCAGGTTGGCGTAATCCATGAACGCAAAACCTGCAATAACAAAGGCGGCGACCTTGAGCCCGTGCAGTACGCTCATTTGCATGGCGTGGGTGACAATTACTTCGTTTTTATTAATATTCATCTTCATCAGGATGGGCTGCGATATCAAACCGGTTACGGCCACGAACAGTGAAAGGAAGGTTTGAAAAAAGCCCACCAGGGCAAAGTTTTTAAATATAAAACCCAGGCGTGCGACGATCTTGGTCCAGGTGATGGCCAGGATGAAGAAGCCGAGAATCAGTGATAAATATTGCTCGGGAAATTTGCCGATGAAGAAGTAACCGATGAACGCGCCGACCAGGCAGCCGATAACGTATTTAGGCAGGATTTCCACTTTTGCACTTTTGAAGTCAAACGCGAATCGACTGGCGTTGCTGACCATTTGAATCAAGCCGTGAACCGGTACAACCGCAGAAATGGGGATGAATTGAGGCATAACCGCAAGCAGTCCAATCCCGCCGCCCACGCCAATGGCAGCCGTCATGAATGACGTAATAAAACTGACGCCCACCAATAGATACAAACCATCAGAAAGTTCGAGCATTGTTAATTCCTATCCAATTTTATAAAGCGTAAAGCGTATATATCGATGCGCAGGCTTCTCATCAGGTGAGTAAACCGGGCGCAATCGCCTGCGAGCGCGCTGAGAGAGTCAGGCGCTTTGAATCTGGCGTAGAAGTGGGTATTGCTACGTGAATAAAGGGCAGCAGTGATGGCCGCTACTTATAAACTTCCTGCGATAAGTCATTAGCCTGTCATCACTCTGAAGTGATGCGACACGTGCCAGAAACTACGCCATGACTGAGGGGGTAGAACTTGTATATGTTTTACCCACCGATACGGTCATAGCGAGCCTCTCTTGCAGCACTCGATTTACTGCTCAGGCAGGGCCCAGGCGATGATGCTGTCACCTAACTTGGTTGGGATTCGGTCATGACCGCCAACCACCGCCACCACGTACTGTCGACCCTGGCTCATGTAGGTCAAGGGCGAAGCCTGATTGCCTGCCGGGAGGCGTTCTTCCCAGAGCAGCTCACCGCTTTCGCTGTTGTAAGCCCGCATGAACCGGTCAATAGCGGCGCCGATGAACGTCACGCCGCCAGCGGTTGTCACGCCCGTTGCATCACTCGGCGTACCGATTTCGAAGCGCATCTTGGAGGCGATCCCCCAAGGTCCACTGTCATAGCCTGTGCCGAACGGGCGGCTCCACACGACATCGCGAGTGCGCAGGTCGATACCGGCGATGAAACCCCAGGGTGGCGCAATGCATGGCTGGTCCAGGGATGACATCCACGGGTCTTTAATCGCGCCGTAAGGTAGCCCGGCCTGGACGCGGAAGCCCTGGGCGTTGCCCGGCGACTCCTGGAACGACTTGGCATTGATGGCGTCGAGCTGTTCGCGTGGTACCAGCCCCTGCATATAAGGAAGGCGTTGGTTATTGATGATCAGCAGCCCTCGCTTGAGGTCGACCATCACACCGCCCCAGTTCAAGCCGCCATGATGGCCGGGGAAGATCAGGCTTTGCTGGCCCACGACCGGCGGGGTGAAGATCCCTTCGTAGCGTGCCTGGCGAAATTCGAGGCGACATTGCATCTGATCGAAAGGCGTCAGGCCCCAGGCATTGGCTTCGGTCAGTACTTCCGGTGTTTTCGATGGACGCCCCATGGTGCTCGGCATATCAGGGGACAGTGGCTGGGTGGCTGCGGTGTAGTCTCCCGGGGCGGTGCCCTGTGGGACAGGAGCTTGCACGATATCCACCAGTGGTTCGCCGGTGGCGCGGTCAAGCACGAACAACTGGCCGGATTTGGTCGCCTGGATCACGGCCGGGCGTGGCCCGGCAGCCGTCGGAAAATCAATCAGGCTGGGTTGCGGGCTCAGGTCGTAGTCCCATAGATCATGGTGGACTGTCTGGAAGTGCCAGCGGACTTTACCGGTGGTGGCGTCCAGTGCGACCAGGGACGAGCTGAACGTGTCTTCTTGTGCTGTGCGGGTGCCGCCATAGAAGTCGCCCGCTGCGTTGCCGGTGGTGACATACACCAGGCCAAGTTCATCGTCGGCCGACAGCGGTGCCCACGAGTTGGGGGTGCTGAGGGTGTAGGTCTCGTTGTTACCCGCGGGGGCGTTGGTGTCTGGCCGGCCCAAATCCCAGGCCCACTTCTGTTTGCCGGTTACTGCATCGTAGGCGCGCACCACGCCCGAGGGGGCAGGGCGCACATCCGAGTCGAGTACTCGGCCACCGGTGATCACCACCCCGCGAATGACCAGAGGGGCAGACGTGATACCCGTCGAACCTTTTCTGAAAATGCCCAGCCCGTCTTTCAAATCCGCAAAGCCTGCGTTGCCGAAGTCGGGACACGCCTGGCCGGTCAGGGCGTCTACCGCGCCGAGGCGAATATCATTGGTGCCCCAAATGATGCGCGAGGCGCACAAGCCACTGGCATTGGGGACTTCGAAATAAGAGACACCACGGCAATAGGCGCCGCCATTGGCGAAGTAGTCCGGGTCGACTTTGGAGTCGAATCGCCAGTTCTCCTTTCCAGTGGTGGCATCCAGGGAAATGATGATTTGCTTGGGGGTGCAGGTGTAGAGCGAGTTACCCACCTTGATCGGCGTGGCTTCGTTCAAGTACTTGGTTTTCTCACCGGGTTGCTTCACGTCGCCGTGGTGGTATTCCCAGGCTTTGACCAGGCCCGACACATTCGAAGGCGTGATTTGCGACGCGGCTGAATAGTGGTTGCCCAGGTTGGAGCCTGCATAGGCGGTCCAGTTGGTCTCGGTGTGTGACGCGGCAATATTGCCGTCTGGAGAGGCGATAGAACTGCGGCTGAAGGCGGCGGCGGGGCGTGTGGTGGCGAGCGCCGAGTCGGCAAGGTGAACGCTTTTCGGGAAGAACAGCGGCACCAGGATGGTAGCCCCCATCACCAGCGGCAGCACACCCATAACGGTGAAGTAATGACTTTTTCTGACGTTGGCAAAATCACGCCGTACCACGGGCCAGAACGCCAGGAACGGCACGCTGAGAACCGCCAGCCAGGCCAGGCGTGGAATATAGGCCCAGCCATCGTAACCAGACTCCCACACCGCCCAGGCATAGGTGGCCACAGAGGCTGCGCCATAAAGGTAGAGGCCCAAGGACTTTTTCAGGCCCAAGAGGATGGCCGATAACAACAGCGCGGTGCCCATCATCGCGTAATAGGGTGACCCGCCCGCGGCCATCAGCACGCCGCCTTTATAGGCCAGCATCACGCCAAGCAGGGCAACCACTGTGTTGTACACCCCGAACAGCAGGTTTGAGACTCCCGCTGCACTACCCAACGTCCTTTCGTTCATGGCCACCATCCCTGTGCGATTCGTTACGGATCCGAGTCCGAGCGGCGCGCATGATTGCCTATTGTTGTAACGAAATACAATATGTAGTGAAAAAATTAACTGTTTGGTGATTTTTTTGTATTCTGTTTTGATCAGAAACAATTGTGCTAGGCTGCTTGGCCCGTTATTGGGCGCGGTGATGGCGAAGCTGCGGCACTGACGGGTAGTCAGTGACGTGCTCTAGATTTGGCTTTCTTCTGGCACTGCGCGTTGATCAGTCTTGAGTCGGCCGACTTGATCCAGGTGGCGCCAGAGAAACTGTGCGGCTTCTTCACGCCGATCAGACTCGATGAGGTCGAGCAAATGGATGTGTTCCTGGCATTGCGCCTTAAGACGCGTGCGATCAATGTTGGCCTTGTAGCCCATGAAGCGCCTGAGCTGATTCTGATGGCGTATGGCGTCGATGAAAAAAACATTGCCGGAGCACTGCACGATCATTTCGTGAAACTGGGCACCCAGCTGGAACAGTTGCGCGCGAGACAAGGTCTGGATCTCGCCGTCGATCAAGGCCTGTTGCTGTTGCCTGGCCTGGGCAAACGCGGCGTGATTGACCTGATAACCGGGCTCAAGCAGCGCTGCCGGTTCGATGGCCATCCGGAAACGGTAGCTATGAATATGCGCCTGCGTGTTATGCACGAAGTCCTTGAGGCCCCACCCTTGGCCTGGCTTACGCTCCACCATGGCTTCGCCGGCCAACCGGTTCAGCACCTTGAGCAACTGCCCCCGGGGCACCTCATAGCGTCGCAACAACTGCGCTTCGAAAAAGTGCGCCGGTATTTCTCCGCTCAGAATGTCGTCGACCACGCGAAGGTAAAAGTCCTCGAACGGATCGCTGGCGCAAGGGACTGCGGCTTCCTGAATCTGCCCGGCACCTTGTTTGAGGAAATAGCCACGATTGGGCTCTTGAATGGCAAGGTCCCACTCGGCGAGCAAGGCAAAAACCCGCCGGATCGGCGAGCGCGACACCCCGAGCGCTTGCGCAAATGTCTGCTCGCGCAAGGGCTCACCGGCTTTCATCGAACGGGCGCGAACCATGTCGATGACGCGTGGGGCCAACTGCAGGGCGAGGTCTTTCTTGATCACAGGTTTTATTCCGAATGGTTAGCTTCAGTCCGTTCCCGTCGGGGCAGATGCCCCCACCGCACTGGAGTGGGAAAATACCATACGAAGAGCATGAGTATTTGCACTGACCACTTTCAATCGCGCGGCGCTGGAGCCGCGAATGAGGCTCCAGGCTGATGATTTGTTTATTCCCAGGATGGATAGTTACCCATGCTCAAATTCAATGCTCACCTCGGTTTCCAGTTCAACGAATTGCCTTTTCTGCAACGCATCGAAGCCGCCGCCGCTGCCGGTTTCAGGGCGGTGGAGTTCCCATCGCCCTATGAATTTGACGCCAGCCTGCTCGCCGATCACCTGGCTCAATACAACCTGCCGTTGATTCAGTTCGCAGCGCCGGCAGGTGTTACCAAAGGCATCGCTGCCTTGCAGGGCAAGGAGCAGGAATTTCGCGATGGGCTGCGCGAGGCGGCCCGCTATGCGAAGGCGCTGAACTGCTCGGATGTGCACATCATGTCTGGCGTGACCACGCCCCAGGATGAGAGCGCGCCTGCCTACGCAAGTAACCTGGAATACGCGGTCAAGTACCTCGAAGATCAGGGGTTGCGCGCGCTTATTGAAGTGATCTGCCCGCAGGCGATGCCCGGCTATTACATGTCTGACTTCAACAAGGCGCAACAGGTGCTGGAAACCTTTACGAGTGTCGGGCTGATTCTGGATCTTTACCATGCCCAGCTTTTGACCGGCGACGCAGCCGGGGTACTGGCGCAGTTTTACGACAGGACCGTCCATGTACAAATCGCCGACAACCCGGGGCGTCACGAGCCGGGCACCGGGACCATGGACTTTGCCGCCTTGTTCGCGGCGCTGGAGCAGCGTGGCTACCGAGGATGGATCGGCTGTGAGTACCGCCCATCCGGCACCACGGTTGAAAGCCTTGAGTGGCTTAAGCCGCTGCGGGCCCAGGTGTTGAAACCCTAGGGGTTATTGTGCGGCAGGCAGCAGGAAGCGGGCGATCACCGGCAGGTGGTTGGAAATACGCAACGTATCGTCTTGGCGCACCTTCGCCTCCACGCGTTTGATCCGCGAGCTGTAGAACAGGTAATCCAGGGTGCGATCCGGGCCATCAAGGCTTGGGTCGTTGGGGAAGTGCGTCAGCCATTTCTCACGGTCGATGCCACTGGATTGGCTGTTGCTGGGAATCATCGGGTATTTGTCCCACAGCAGATGCAACTCACTGTCCGGCGAGTACTGGCCGCGCTTGCCAGCGTCCAGGCGCAGGAACTGGCCCAGTGGCAGCAGGTTGAAATCCCCGCCAATCAACCAGGGTGTGCCGCGACCTTCGAGTTTATCCAGCAGTTTTACCGTGCTTGCCACTTGCTCCTGCACCGCGCTGCGCCCAGGTGCGCCGCCGTCCAGGCGGGTGTTGAGCACCGCCAGTTGGCCGCCGTCGCTCAAGGGCAGATATGTCAGCAGCAGAGCTGGCTTGGGTTGGAACTGGCGGCTGATGACGTTGGCATCGGCGGTCGGCAGTTGCAGGCGTTCGGCGTGCTCGATCTGGTAGCGGCTGAGTGTCGCCAGCTTGCGCCCGACGCTGCCGAAGATATGCAGGCTGGGCACAAAGTCGGCTTTCCAGTCGAAGGCCTGGGCGCTGCACGGGTAGAGGTCGACCAGGCGCTCCTGCAATAGCGCAAGCTGGTCCTGATAGTGGGACGGTTTGGCGCCTTCGTCGAGCTCCTGCAACAGCAGGATGTCGGGTTGTTCGTCGCGGATCACCCGGGCCACTTCGTCGAGGCTGAAGGCCATGTCTTCGACGGTAGGGCGATCGTCCGGGCCGCTGCCGTCCGGGGTGTCGTACCAGAACACGTAGTTCTTGCCGGCCAGGTATTGCACATTCCAGGTCATGACCTTGAGCGCCTGCCCCGGCAGCAGCGTCGGCGCACGGGGTGCCACGCAGCTGACGGGCAGGGTTTCTTTGTCGGCAGGGCGCCAGGTCAGGCTGTAGATCAGCGCGGCCAGCAGGCCGACGATGATCAACAGGCTCAACAGGGTGATGCGCAATAAACGGGTCATCGGCTCGGCTTATATGCGTGTCAGAAGAGGCACGGAGCATATCACCGCGCGTCGGCGTCGCCACCGATCAACATGAATAAACGGAACAGCACCACGCTGGTAAACAACTGCAGGAAGCTGTGCGCACTGTCCATCAACAGCCCCAGCAGCGGCGCGGGCTCGGGATACGCCGCTACGCTGGCACCCTTGAGCAGCCACAACGGCGTCATCACGCACAGCAGGCACACCAGGATTCGCCAGAAATGCCCGCGGGTCAGGCGAAAGCTTTCCTTCATCGCCGCCAACGCCGGCATACCGCGCAGCACCAGCAGGTATTCGGCAAACGCCAACACCACCATCAGCCACAAGCCCGGCAGGAAATACAGCGACAGGCCCAGCAATATCAGCAACGTGCTCATGGCCGTCAGCAGGGCGAAGCGCGGCCACAGGCTCAATGCCATGGCCCATACATCCTTGGTGCGTGGCGACTCGCCACGGGTGCGGGCGTCGAGAAACAGGATCAGGGCGCCGGTGTACAGCGGGTACACCAATAAACCCACGACTACGCTGTAGCCGGGAAACGCATCCGGGCCCAGCGTGTGGTCCAGTATTTGTTGCAGCAGGGCTTCGAGGATCACCAACGGCAGGCACAACTGCACGATGGCGCCCAGGTTGCGCTGGGTAAAACGCAAGGAGTCGCGCAAAACGTCTAACGGATTCATCAGGGTCATCACAGGCCTGGAAGCAGAGGGCCACACTTTAACCGATCAGGGTCCAAGGGGCGCAAACGTAAACCTTGAGTAAAGACCATTGAAACAACTCGTAACATCCCCATAACTGGAAGGCACCCGGCCTGATCACAGGCGGGACCGGAATTTTTTATCGGCAATCTAACGAGGTCGCCATGAACAGCGAAGAGCAAACCCTGATCGATGGACTGTTTTCACGGTTGCAGCAAGCCGAAACGGACTCAGCCCCCCGCGACGCCCAGGCCGAAGCGCGGATCAAGGAGCACATGACTCGCCAACCCGCCGCCGGGTACTACATGACCCAGTCATTGCTGGTGCAGGAACATGCGCTCCAGGCTCTGGATGCGCAGAACAAGCAGCAGGCGCAACAGATCCAGCAATTGCAGGACGAACTGCAGCGGGCCAAGTCGGCGCAACCGGCGCCGGCCAGTGGTGGTGGGTTCCTGTCGAGCATCTTTGGCGGTAGCTCCCGCGAGCCACAGCCTGCGCCGAACAACTCCGGTGGCGGCTGGCGTGAGCCGGCGCGGCCGTCGTTCAACCAGCCAGCACCGCAGCAAAACTATCAACCGCCGCAAGCACCGGCTGGCGCACCCGTGGGCAGCGGCTTCCTCGGCGGTGCCATGAAGACCGCTGCCGGTGTGGCCGGTGGTGTGTTGCTCGCCGAAGGTATCAGCAGCCTGTTCCATCACAACTCGCAGCCACAGGTGGTGGAAGAAATCATCGAACAACCGGCACCGGCCAGCGACCAGGGTGACTGGGGCAACGATGACCAGAAGTTTGCCGGCAATGACAGTTGGGGCAACAACTCTGACAACTTGGCTGACAGCGATTATTCCGACGATTCCTCTTCCTTCGGCGACGACGATTCCTTCGTCTGACACCTCTTGGCCCGGGGCGCCACGGCGCTCCGGTCTGATTTTTTCCCGGAAACGCTCCCTTGGCTGGCATACTGGCGCCCTTTCCAGGCGCTGGCGCCTGGCTGTCCATGAGGAAGTGCGGTGAAGAAAATTGCAGTGTTCGCCGATGTACAAAACCTCTACTACACCGTGCGCCAAGCCTATGGCTGCCATTTCAACTACGCTGCCCTGTGGGCTGACATCGGCGCCCGCGGGCAGATCGTCGAGGCCTATGCCTACGCCATCGACCGCGGCGACAGCAAGCAGCAGCAATTCCAGCAGATCCTGCGTAACCTGGGCTTTACGGTAAAACTCAAACCGTATATCCAGCGCAGCGACGGTTCGGCCAAGGGCGACTGGGACGTAGGCATCACCATCGACATCATGGACGCCGCCGACCATGTCGACGAAATCGTGCTGGCCTCCGGTGATGGCGATTTCGACATGCTGCTCGACCGTGTCATTCACAAGCATGGCGTCGAAGCCGTGGCCTATGGCGTGCCCGGGCTGACGGCCAATTCATTGATCCGCGCCGCCAGCCGCTACGTGCCGATCGAAGGCGCGTTGCTGCTCAAATAAATTGTTAGACGGAGTGGGAACAGGTTTGGAACGTATAGCGGTCATCGACTTTGAAACCACCGGCATCACCCCCAGCAGCCACTGCCGGGCTACGGAGATTGGCGTCGTCATCCTCGAGCGCGGACAAATCGTGGACCGCTACCAGAGCCTGATGAACGCCGGCGTGCGCGTACCGGCTTTTATCGAACAACTTACCGGCATCAGCAACGCCATGCTGCGCAGCGCGCCACCGGCTGAGCGGGTGATGAACGAAGTCAATGAATTCGTCGGCACCACGCCCTTGATGGCGCACAACGCCGCCTTCGACCAGAAGTTCTGGGACTTTGAACTGGGCCTGATCCGCCGCACCCGCCTGCAGAAATTCGCCTGCTCCCTGCTGCTGGCCCGCCGCCTGATGCCGGCCGCACCCAACCACAAGCTCGGTACCCTCAACACCTACGCCAAACTGCCCCACACCGGCCAGGCTCACCGGGCGCTGGCGGATGCGGAAATGGCCGCCAACCTCACGGCCCACCTGGCCCAGCAACTGCGCCAGACCCACGGCCTGCGCGAACTGTCCCATGACCTGTTATGCACCTTGCAGAAAGTGCCTGCCGCGAAGATCAATGAGCATCTGAAGAAGCATCGCGGGTTCTAAACCAGCCACCCTCTCAAGCACACCAAAGATCCAAATGTGGGAGGGGGCTTGCTCCCGATAGCAGTGTGTCAGTCAGCTCATCTGTATCTGACCCACCGCCATCGGGAGCAAGCCCCCTCCCACATGGGTTATGTGTCGCCTATCGAGGCTGTGTGCACTCCAACGCCTGGTCCACTACGCCTTTCGCCATTTCCACCAAATGCATCACCGCCCGCTGTGGCGCCTTCATCACCTCACCCGAGGCATGTGCCGTCTCCACCGCGCAATGCAACAAATCCGCCGCATGGGCCAGGGCGTCTTCGAAGCTCAGGTTGTCATTCAGGATAAAGATCGGCGCATCCGGGGCGGATGCCTTGAGGTAGTAGTCGATGGCGCGACGGTGGAGCAGGGCGTCTTCGCTGAGGAAGTCGGTTTTGGACTTGGGTGGATCGGGGGTGACTTTTTTGACCATGGTGAAACTTCTCCGTCAGGTAAGAAGCTGCAACCGATCGCTTGCACACGAATTAGGGTGGCAGCAGTACGCAGGTGTGCAAGACCGAGACGGAGTCCGGTAGATCCGAAGATCTCCCGCGTACAGCTGCCATGACACTTAGCGCCAGAGATACACCCAGGCGTAGAGAGTTAAGGCTATGCGTATTACCGTCGTCGGACTTGCACGTCCGGTCACCGAACATTCGATGACAGGACGAGACTAGCTACCGAATCCGACGGAAACAAGGCCGTGGGATTCTCTCGGAAACGTCCCGCAAATGAAAGAGATTGGTCTTGCGATGAAGCTAATGACGCCATCGGGAGCAAGCCCCCTCCCACATTTTGAAGGTGTTCACAGATCAAGTGTGGGAGGGGGCTTGCTCCCGATGGCGGCAGGTCAGCCAGCATTTTTCCCATTGGCTTCCAACTGCCCCAACGGCACCCTCCGCTCTATGGCGCTGGACAAAATAATCGAGGTCTTGCTGAACCCGAACTTCGCCACTCGATTAATCAGGTCTTCCAGCTGCGGCATGGTGCCTACCGCCGCTTGCATGATCACGCACGGGTCGCCCGTGACCCGGTGGCATTCGGTCAGTTCGGGAATTTGCGCCAGGGCGTCGTACACCTTCTGGCTGCCGTGATTGGTCAGCCGCAGTTCAATTACGCACTGAATCGGCAAGCCGACTTTGGATAAGTCCACTTTGGCCTGGTACCCGGTGATCACTCCACTGGCCTCAAGCTTGGCCACGCGTTCGGCCACGGCGGGGGCGGAGAGGTTTACCGTGCGGGCCAGTTGCGCGTAGGAGGCGCGGCCGTCTTCGAGCAGAGCGCTGAGGAGCATGCGGTCGTATTTGTCCATGGTAAGGCTCCAGTTGCGTGTGGCTTTCGAAAGCACGGGTTATAGCCTTCATAACCATGTTTTGAAAAGTGTATGGGCGGTTTAAACAGGTTTTGTAACTTATGTTTAGCCACCTGCCTTTCTAGAATAAGCCTCCCATTTCCTGCCATAGAGCCGCCCAATGCCTGGCCCACGTCGCTTTCCCTTACCGTTGATCGCCGCCTTTTTTGCGTTGTATGTGATCTGGGGTTCTACTTACCTGGTGATCCGTATCGGCGTGGAGTACTGGCCGCCGTTGTTGCTGGCGGGCATTCGGTTTTGCACGGCAGGCGTGTTGATGTATGGCTTCCTCCGGTGGCGCGGGGTGCCGGCGCCGACATGGCCGCAGTGGAAGGCGGCCGGGATGATCGGCATCTTGTTGCTTACCGTGGGCAATGGCGGCGTCAGTGTGGCCGAACACATGGGCGTGTCGTCCGGCGTGGCCGCGCTGGCGGTGGCGACGGTGCCGCTGTTCACCTTGCTGTGTGGGTTTTTCTGGGGCGCGCGTAATACGCGGCTGGAGTGGGCCGGGGTGATCCTGGGCATCATCGGCATCGCCATGCTCAATATGGGCAGTACCTTGCAATCAAGCCCATCGGGTGCAGTTTTGCTGTTGGTTGCGGCGGCCTCCTGGGCTTTCGGCTCGGTGTGGAGCCGCCACCTGCCACTGCCCCAAGGCGCCATGGCCAGTGCCGCGGAAATGCTCGTGGCCGGCGTGGCGCTGCTGATTGTCAGCGCGCTGTCGGGCGAGCACCTGCAGGCCATGCCGCCGTTGGAAGGCTGGCTGGCCCTGGCATATCTCACGGTATTCGGCTCGATCATCGCCTTCAACGCCTATATGTACCTGCTCAAGCATGTGCGTCCGGCAGCGGCGACCAGCTATGCCTACGTGAACCCGGCGGTGGCGGTGTTGCTGGGGATTGTATTTGTTGGTGAGACCATCGGCCTGGAGGAGGCCTTGGCGATGTTGGTGATCATCAGCGCCGTGTTGCTGATCAGCCTGCCCCAGTGGCGCAAGCCCAAGCCGGAAATAAGGTAAACTGCCGCGCATTACGCCCTTGCGCTGAATTTTTCCTACGGTAACTACATGACTTTCGCCACCCTTGGCCTGATCGAACCCTTGCTGCGCGCCCTTGAGACGCTTGGCTACCAGACCCCGACGCCGGTGCAGGCGCAAGCCATTCCGGCGGTGCTGGCCGGTCGCGACCTGATGGCCGCGGCCCAGACCGGCACCGGCAAGACCGCAGGTTTCGCCTTGCCGCTGCTGCAACTGCTGACCATGGAAGGGCCGAAAGTCGCCGCCAACTCGGCGCGTGCGCTGATCCTGTGCCCGACTCGCGAACTGGCCGAGCAGGTTCACGCCAGCGTCGCTGAATATGCCCAGCACCTGCCGCTGACCACCTACGCGGTGTACGGCGGGGTAAGCATCAATCCGCAGATGATGAAGCTGCGCAAAGGCGTCGACATTCTGGTCGCCACCCCTGGCCGCCTGATCGACCTGTTCCGCCAGAACGCGCTGAAGCTCAACCAGCTGCAAACCCTGGTGCTGGATGAAGCCGACCGTATGCTCGACCTGGGCTTCTCCGAAGAGCTTGCCAACATTTATCGCATGTTGCCGAAAAAGCGCCAGATCCTGTTGTTCTCTGCGACCTTCTCCGATGACATCCGCCTGCTGGCCGGGCAGATGCTCAACGACCCGCTGAGCATCGAAGTCAGTCCGCGCAACGTCGCTGCCAACACCGTCAAGCAGTGGGTGGTGCCGGTGGACAAGAAGCGCAAGCCGGAACTGTTTGTGCACCTGATGCGCAAGGGCCGTTGGAAGCAGGTATTGGTATTCGCCAAGACCCGCAACGGCGTGGACGCCCTGGTGGACAAGTTGCAGGGCCTGGGCATCAACGCCGACGGCATCCATGGAGACAAGCCCCAGGCTACCCGCCAACGCGCACTGGACCGCTTCAAGACCAGCGAGGTGCAAATCCTGGTGGCCACTGATGTGGCGGCCCGTGGCCTGGATATCGAAGACCTGCCACTGGTGGTCAACTTTGACCTGCCGATCGTGGCCGAGGACTACATCCACCGTATCGGCCGTACCGGGCGTGCGGGCAACACTGGGGAGGCGATTTCCCTGGTGTGCGCTGATGAGGTGAACATGCTCTCGGCGATCGAGATGCTGACCCGCCAGACCCTTACCCGCAAAATGGAAGCGGATTTCGAGCCGGAGCATCGTGTACCGGATACCGATGCCAGCGGGCAGGTGGTGAAGAAGCCGAAAAAGCCGAAGAAACCCAAAGCGTCCGGTGGTGGCGGTAAGCGCAACCTGGGCAAGTGGGTGGACAGTGGTGACGTGGCGCCGGCTGAGCCGTCGATCAAGCCGGTGCGCAAGGTGCCGGTGTTTAATACTGGGCCGCGTAAGAAGAAGTGATTTTGCGCTGTGGCTGATGGCCTCATCGGGAGCAAGCCCCCTCCCACACTGGGACTGTATTTCACAGTTCGAAATGTGGGAGGGGCGGTGCGACGATTCGACTTGCTCCCGATGGCGGCTTTGAACCCACCCCAGATCTCAGCGCTCAAGCCACTCCAACATCCCCCGCCCAGCCGCTCTGCCACTGGCAAAACACCCCGTCAGCAAATACCCACCAGTGGGCGCCTCCCAGTCCAGCATTTCCCCCGCACAAAACACCCCAGGCAATGGTTTGAGCATCAACCGCTCATCCAGCGCTTCAAACGGCACACCCCCCGCTGTGCTGATCGCCTCATCCATCGGCCGCGTCCTCACCAATGTCAGCGGCAACGCCTTGATATCCACTGCCAACTGCGCCGGATCGGTGAAGTGTTCAGCGGGCGTCAGCTCGCGCAGCAGGGCGGCTTTCACGCCATCCAACCCCAACTGACTGTGCAAATGCTTGCTCATTGACCGCGAACCCCGGGGCTTGGCCAATGCTGCTTGCACTTTGTCCAGCGGCTTGCTCGGCAGCAAATCGATATGCACCGTGGCCGCACCGCTGCGGTTGATCGCTTCGCGAATCGGCGCCGACAAGGCGTAAATCAAACTGCCTTCAATACCGGTGGCGGTTATCACGCATTCACCCAGCCGAGGCTTGTCATCCCCCAGGCCAATGGCGACGTTTTTCAACGGTGCGCCAGCGAATTTGCTGACCATCAACTCGCTCCACGCCGACACTTCGAACCCGCAGTTGCTCGGTTGCAGGCGCACATAGGGCAGGCCTTTGCCTTCAAACAGGTTCAGCCACGCACCGTCGGAGCCCAGGCGCGACCAACTGCCGCCGCCCAGGGCCAGCAACACCGCGTCGCTGTGGACAACTTTATCGCCGTCCGGGCTGTGGATAAGTAAATCGCCTTCGGCATTCCAACCGGTCCAACGATGCCGGGTGTGGATAACCACACCTTGCTCCCGCAGGCGCTTGAGCCAGGCGCGCAAAAGGGGCGCGGCTTTCATATCGGTAGGAAATACGCGGCCGGAGGTGCCGACAAAGGTCTGGATACCCAGGCCATGGATCCATTCGCACAACGCCTCGGCGCCGAAGCTGCGCAGCAGCGGGGCCATGTGCGGGGCGCGTTCGGCGTAGCGCGACAGAAACGCCGGGTAGGCTTCGGAGTGGGTGATATTCATGCCGCCCACACCTGCCAACAGGAACTTGCGCCCCACTGAAGGCATGCCGTCGTACAGGTCCACCTGCACGCCCGCCTGGCTCAAGACTTCGGCAGCCATCAGCCCGGCGGGGCCGCCGCCGATAATGGAGACGTGGTGGGCAGAAGTCTGAGGCATGGGCAGGGCTACGGTGATGTGAATAGGCCGAGCATTCTACCCGACCACGACGCCGCTGCCTGATCAAAAAACGTACACTTTCCTACAGGCCATGCGGCCACTCGCTTGCAGCCGCTTACGCTCAAGTTATCCACAGGCCGTTCCACAGGCATTGTGAGTAACACCCAGAATTCAATGACAGCCTGATGACGTCCACACCCGCTGCGCGCTGTGATGCAGGATGCCGTGACGACGGGCGAGGGCGGGGCGGTCTTTGCTGTAACCGCCGCCGATCACGCCCATCACCGGTATGTCGCGGCCCAGGCAGTGGCGCATCACGCTTTCATCGCGGGCGGCGACGCCTGCGTCTGTCAGCTTGAGGTAACCGAGGGCGTCGTCCTTGTGTACATCCACGCCAGCGTCGTACAGCACCAGGTCGGGCTGGTAGAGCGGCAGCAAGTAGTTGAGCGCGTCATCCACTACCTTGAGGTAGTCGGCATCGCCCATGCCCATGGGCAGCGGGATGTCCCAGTCGCTTTGGGCCTTGCGTGCCGGGAAGTTCTTTTCGCAGTGCAGCGACACGGTGATGGCCTCCGGTGTGTCGTGGAGGATGCGTGCAGTGCCATCGCCCTGGTGCACGTCGCAATCGAAGATCAGCACGCGATTGACCCGGCCGCTGGCCAGCAGATAGCGGCTGATCACTGCCAGGTCGTTGAAAATGCAGAAGCCCGCCGGATAATCGTAATGGGCGTGGTGGGTACCACCGGCCAAATGGCAGGCCAGGCCATGTTCGAGGGCCTGTTCAGCCGCCAGTATCGAGCCACCCACCGCACGCACGGTGCGCCTCGCCAGGGCTTCGCTCCAGGGCAGGCCGAGGCGACGCTGGTCTTCGCGAGACAGTTCGCCGCCCATGTAGCGCTCGATATACCCAGGTTCATGGGCCAGGGCCAGGATGTCTGCCGGGCACAGCTGCGGGCGCAGCAATTGGCTGTCCTGGGTCAGGCCACTGTCCACCAGGTGGTCACGCAATAGGCGAAACTTGTCCATGGGGAAGCGGTGGTCCGCCGGGAACTCAGGGCTGTAGTCTTCGTGGTAGATCAATGGCAAGGGCATGGGATTTTCTGACGGGAACCTGCGAAGGATCTTAACAGCGCTGTACACTCACGCACATGGCAAGGCAGGGGGACCCATGGAGCCGATACTGGAATTGGAAAGTGCACGCTTGGTGCTGCGCCAATGGCGCGACAGCGACCTGCCGGAATTTGCGCGCATGTGCGCTGACCCGCAGGTGATGCGCTACTTTCCGGCTCAATTGAGCCACTTGGAGAGCGCCGCGCTGATCGGCCGGATTCGCGGGCATTTCGCTGAATATGGCTTTGGTTTCTGGGCGTTGCAGCGCAAAGACACCGGTGAATTTATCGGCGTGACGGGCCTTGCGAATGTCAGCTTCGAAGCGGGCTTCACCCCGGCGGTGGAGATTGGTTGGCGCCTGGCCCGTGAGCATTGGGGCCTGGGCTATGCCAGTGAGGCGGCCTGGACGGCATTGCGCTGCGGCTTTGATCGCTTGCAGTTGGACGAAGTCGTCGCCTTTACCACCGAGGCCAATCTGCCGTCACAAAAAGTCATGCAGGCCATCGGTATGCATTACGATCCGCAGGCAGATTTCGAACACCCCAAAGTCGCAGCCGGTGACCCGCTGCGCCCGCATGTTTTGTACCGCATCACCCGCGCCCAATGGTTGGACACGCTGCACGGATAAGCAGCCCGGAATGCCCTATTGATTGTAGGAGTTGCTCTATGAGCCAAGTATTGGAAGATCTGGTGGACTTGCTGACCCTGGAGCCGATCGAGGAGAACCTCTTTCGCGGCCGCAGCCAGGACCTGGGCTTTCGCCAGTTGTTCGGCGGCCAGGTGCTCGGCCAGTCGTTGTCGGCGGCCAGCCAGACCGTAGAAGAAGCGCGGCATGTGCATTCCCTGCACGGTTATTTCTTGCGCCCTGGCGATGCCGCGTTGCCGGTGGTGTATTCGGTGGACCGCGTGCGCGATGGCGGCAGCTTCAGCACGCGCCGTGTCACCGCGATTCAAAAGGGCCATCCGATCTTTACCTGTACCACCTCGTTCCAGTACGACGAAGCTGGCTTCGAGCACCAGACCACCATGCCGGTGGTGGTGGGCCCGGAGAATCTGCCGTCGGAGCTGGAGCTGACCCAACAGCGTGCGCACCTGATCCCCGAGCACATGCGCGACAAGCTGCTGTGCCCCAAGCCCATCGAAGTGCGCCCGGTCACCGAAAAAGACCCGTTCAACCCGCAGCCGTCCGACCCGGTCAAGTACGTGTGGTTTCGTGCCGACGGCGCCCTGGCGGATTCGCCGGCGCTGCATAAGTACTTGCTGGCCTACGCCTCGGACTTCGGCCTGTTGACCACCTCGTTGCTGCCCCACGGCAAGACCGTGTGGCAAAAAGACATGCAGGTGGCCAGCCTCGATCACGCGCTGTGGTTCCACGCCGACCTGCGTGCCGATGACTGGTTGCTGTACGCCATGGATAGCCCATGGGCCGGCAACTCCCGGGGTTTCTCCCGCGGCAGCGTGTACAACCGCGCCGGGCAACTGGTGGCATCGGTGACCCAGGAAGGCTTGATCCGCCATCGCAAGGACTGGGCATGAGCCTGTCAGACGTTAAACATTGGGTGTTCGACATGGACGGCACGCTGACGGTGGCAGTGCATGACTTTGCCGCCATTCGCGTGGCGTTGGAGATTGCGCCTGAGGACGACATCCTCACGCACCTGGCTGCATTGCCGGCGGATGTCGCGGCAGCCAAACATGCCTGGCTGCTGGAGCATGAGCGCGAGTTGGCGCTGGGTTCGGTCGCGGCCGAAGGTGCCGTTGAGTTGGTAAGGGAATTGGCCGGGCGTGGTTATCGCCTGGGCATCCTGACCCGCAATGCGCGGGAGCTGGCCCATATCACCCTGGATGCGATTGGCTTGGCGGACTGCTTTGCCATTGAGGATGTGCTGGGGCGTGATGACGCGCCGCACAAGCCTGATCCGGGTGGCCTGTTGAAACTGGCGGCGGCCTGGGGGGTAGCGCCGAGCGAGATGGTGATGGTGGGGGATTATCGCTTTGACCTGGACTGTGGCCGGGCGGCGGGGGCCAGGACGGTGTTGGTGAACTTGCCGGATAACCCGTGGCCGGAGTTGGCGGATTGGCATGCCGAGGATTGTGCGGCGCTGCGCCGAATGATCTAACCCAGGCGACGGAGATCAAATGTGGGAGGGGGCTTGCTCCCGATTGCAGTGTGTCAGCCAGCCTATGTTTAGCTGGCACACCGCTATCGGGAGCAAGCCCCCTCCCACATTTTGATTGGGTTCCTTCAGGTGCTACTGGGCAAACAGCACCTTTTCTCCCTCTGGCGAGGTAAACATCTTATCCCCGTCATGCCCCACCCCCGGCACTTCCACCAGCTTGTGACTCAACTGCGGATGGCGCAGTTTGAGGTAGCCAAAGTAGTTGTGCCCACGAATCAGCCGATACGCACCCTGGGTTTCGGCCTCGCAGCTTTTATCCAGTGCCGGGTGGTTGGGGTCGGTGTCCTGCTGGCCCAACAGGTAAGTGATGTCGCGTGAGACGTAGGCTTTTTCCAGTTGCTGGGCGCCTCGGTCACCCACGTAATCGGGCAGCTTTTGCATGCCGTATTTCCAGTCGTTGAAGCTTGGGCAACTGGCCGTATCGAACGGCACCGGCCGCTGCGGGCTGAAGTAGGCGTAGGACGATGGGTTGGCCACCACGTACCGCAGGCTGATGCCTTCGCTCTGCAGCAATGGGTGGTCATGGCCGGTGAGGGCGAAGCGTTGGACGACCTGGCCGCCACCGGAATGCCCGGCGATCACGATTTCCTTCAGCGCCGGGAACAGCTTGCGGTTGCCCAGGTGCTTGATGATCTGGTCCAGAGCGCCATAAGAACTGACCTGCCCAGGCGCGGTGGAAGCTTCGCCAGCCATCCAGTCGTTGCGCTTCCAACGCAATACCTGATTGCCCAGATGGTTACGCTTCACGTCCGATTGATTCAGAAACTGCGGCGCGATCACCAGCGTAGTGCCGCCAACCCCGGCATGGGTGGCGGCGTCGATACCGCTTTGCAGGTAGGTCTGCGCATTGCGCAGGCGGCCATGCACGATGATCAGCGCACGTGTGACTTTGGGCAGCGGCTGGCGCCAGTCCTGGCTCACGCCGAGGCTGAGCTCGCCGGCCTCCAGATGAAAGCGATCGGGGCTGACCACCTTGACGCCGTGTTCGGCCGCCAGGGTGCAGCAGGACACGAACACACCCAGCAGCAACCCCAATCGTTTGATCATTTAGAGACTCTTGGCCGCGAAGGTATCGCATTGAGTGATCTGGCCCTGTGCGAAGCCAGTCTTGAACCAGCGTACCCGTTGCGCCGAGGTGCCGTGGGTAAACGAGTCCGGCACCACGCGCCCTTGTCCCTGTTGCTGCAAGCGGTCATCGCCAATGGCGTTGGCGGCATTCAGGGCTTCTTCGATATCGCCGGGCTCCAGCCAGTTCAGGCGTTTTTGCGCCCGATTGGCCCACACCCCGGCAAAGCAGTCGGCTTGCAGCTCCTGGCGTACCAGCAGGCCGCCATCGCCTTCCATCTGCCGACCCTGTTGGCGCGCCGCCTGGATCTTGGACGAGATGCCGAGCAGGGTTTGCACGTGGTGCCCGACTTCGTGGGCAATCACGTAGGCCTGGGCGAAATCGCCGGCGGCCTGGAAGCGTTGCGACATTTCGCGGAAGAAATCCAGGTCCAGGTAGACCTGCTGGTCAGCCGGGCAATAGAACGGGCCGCTGGCCGAGGTGGCGCCACCGCAGGCGGAGTTCACCCGGCCACGGAACAGCACCAGCTTGGGGTTCTTGTAGGCCAGGCCGTTTTCCTGGAACACCTGGCCCCAGGTGTCTTCGGTATCACCCAACACCGCGCGCACAAAATCGGCGTGCTCATCATTGGCCGGTGGCGCCTGGCGCGATTGCGAACTCACCGACGGCGCCTGTTCCATCTGGCCGGTCAACTGGCCAAGGATCTGCATCGGATCCTGGCCGGTCAGCCAACCAATGCCGACGATCAGCACAATGGCCGTCAGGCTCAGGCCCTTGCCGCCGCCAAAGCGCATACCGCCACCGCCGCCGCCACTGTCATCGCGGGCATCCACCACGTTGTCGCTGCGTCGGCCTTTTTTCCATAGCATGGGAGCATTCCTCTGTGTGCTAACCGTGATTGATTATGGTCGGTATTAACGGCAATAGCCTTCGCCGGTGGTCACGATCAGGCAGTCTTTTTTATCCGCCAGCCATTTCAGGCCGGTGGCGGCGCCGTCTCCGGCGCGCAACAGCTGCGGGCCGTCGGGGCGGGTGAAGGCGATGCCATCTTCGTTCGCTTCACCTTTGAAGATGCCGGCATCGTCGGCGTCGAGGCCGTATTGCATGGTCAGAAGGTAGTGGCCGCGGCCGATGCTGTCGTCCTTGGCGATGGTCAGGTGCAAGCCTTCGACGCCGATCCATTTGCCGACCCATTGATCGGTGGGGGGCGTTTGCGGCACCAGGGTCGCCTGTACAGACGGCGGCGCGGGCTTGGGGGCTTCCTTGGCTTTATCGCAGGCGGTAAGCAGGGCGAGGGCAGAAAGAACAAAGAGGATTTTTTTCATAGCGGCAAGGCCTTGATTAAAAAGTGTGCAACGCCTGGGCGAGCGTGCAGGGTTGGACTCGATTCCAGTGATTTAGTGCGCTGTTCGCCCGCTGTTTGGTTATGCTCTTGGAGCAGGCGCTGGCCCGGCTGCTAGATTACCGGGTTGAGTACCATCGCGTTCAGCCCGCCAGCAAGAGAATTCCATGACTGTCAGTACCCCCCTCTCAGGCGTCAACCATCCCTTCAAAGGCATCCTGCTGATTGTGGTGGCGACGTTCCTGTTCTCCAGCCACGACGCCTTGTCCAAATACCTGGCCGGGTTCTACCCCATTGTGATGGTGGTGTGGGCGCGCTACCTGGTGCACACCCTGCTGATGGCCGGGATCTTCCTGCCGCAATCAGGCTTGCGCGTGCTGCGCAGCAAGCGCCCGGGTATGCAGGTGGTACGTGCCTTGTGCCTGTTGGGCACCAGCCTGTTTTTCACCGCCGCATTGCACTACATCCCATTGGCCGAAGCCACGGCGGTGAACTTCCTCGCGCCGATCCTGGTGACAGCGCTGTCGGTGCCGCTGTTGGGCGAACATGTGACACGCGGCCAGTGGCTGGCGGTGATCTGCGGCTTTATCGGGGTGTTGGTAATCATCCATCCCGGCGGCGAACTGTTCACGCCGGCGGTGCTGTTGCCGTTGTGTTCGGCGACGTTCTTCTGTTTTTACCAACTGTTGACGCGCATCCTCAGTAAGTTCGATACGCCGACCACCAGCAACTTCTTCGCCGGGCTGTGCAATACCCTGGTCATGAGCGCCATGGTGCCGTTCTTCTGGCAGGTGCCGAACCTGTGGCATGGCGTGCTGATGCTGGCACTGGGGACCTGCGGGATGACGGCACACCTGATGCTCACCCAGGCGTTCCGCTTTGCGGCGCCGGCCTTGCTGGCGCCGTTTGGCTATTGCCAGATTGTGTTTGCGGGGTTGTTGGGCTGGCTGGTGTTCAGCCATACCCCCGATACAACCACGGTGGTCGGTATCGGGGTGATCTGCATGAGCGGGTTGGCCGCTGCCTGGCAGCAGCGGCGCAGGTAGGTCAAAGGTCGACGGTAGGAATCTTGCGCGGTGCCATGAAGTACATCCAGGTCAGCGCAATGAAGTACATCGCCGGGATCAGGGTGAACAGCACGGTGTAGTTGTTGTTGGTCACCGTGAGGATATGGCCGACGATCTGGGTCATGAACATGCCGCCGATGGCCGCGCACATGCCGCCGAAGCCGAACACCGTGCTCATCATGTGCTTGGGCGTGTAGTCCATCACCAGGCTCCAGATGTTGGCGGTCCAGGCCTGGTGGGCGCCGATGGCCAGGGAGATGGCGAACACCGCGACCCACAGCTGGCTGGAGCCGGCCGCCATGATCACACCGACTATGCAGCAGGCGAACAGCAGCATCGACAAGAGCCGCGCCTTGATCGAGTTCATCCCGCGGCCGATCAGGAATGACGACAGAATCCCGCCTCCCACGCTGCCGAAGTCGGCGGTCAGGTAAATGATGATCAGCGGAATGCCCATCTGCGTCACGTTGATGCCCAGGTTGTATTGCTGGTTCAAAAACGGCGGCAGCCAGTACAGGTAGAACCAGAACACCGGCGCAGTCAGCGCGTAGGCGATGGCGAAGGCCCAGGTGCCACGCATACGCAGGATGCGGCTGAACGGCGCGCGGGGCTGTTCGGGCTCGACTTCCTGTTGCACGTAGTCCAGTTCCGATTGTTTAACGCTTGGGTGGTCTTCCGGGTTGTAGTACTTCAACCCCCAGAACACCAGCCAGATCGCGCCGAGTGCCGACATGCACAGGAACGCCGCCTGCCAGCCCCACACGTGCAGGATCAACGGCAGCAGCATCGGCGTCATCATCGCGCCGACGTTGGTGCCGGCGTTGAAGATGCCGGTGGCCACCGCACGTTCACCCGCCGGGAACCACAAACGTGTGGTCTTGACGCAGGCGGGGTAGTTGGCGGCTTCGGTCAGACCGAGGATAAACCGGCAGACCATAAAGCCCACCGCCGAAGTGGCCAGACCGTGGGCGCCGGTGGCCAGGCTCCACAGCAGCACGGCGCAAAAGAACACGCGCTTGACGCCTACGCGGTCGATCAGGCGACCTTGCAGCACAAAGCCGATGGCGTAGCCGACCTGGAACCAGAAGTTGATGTTGGCGTAGTCCATCGCCGTCCAGCTCATTTCTTTGGCCAGGATCGGTTGCATCACGCCCAGGGCGGCGCGGTCGATGTAATTCAGGGTGGTGGCAAAAAACACCAGGGCCAGCATGCCCCAGCGCGTTTTACCCACGGCCAGGGCACCGCGGATCTTGTCGCCGATGCCGGCGTGCGGGTTGCCCGGGCGCGTGGCCAGGGCTGGATTTTGCAGAGGCATGAGGTCGTACCCGTTTTTTTGAAATTCTTATGGTGTGTTCTGGGTCTTTGTTACGTGAACGAATTGCCCGGTCGATGGTGCGCAGTGGTTAAAAAGTCGTCAATTCGCCAAACGGGCATAGTGTTCGATAATCGCACCAAAAACTAACCGGTTCGTACATTTTAATTGCTGCCTGTAGGCTGGGGGCGAATAATTTGCCACAAACAACAATTGCCGGGAGTCTTCCATGCAACGTTCTATTGCCACTGTGTCCTTGAGCGGCACCCTGCCGGAAAAGCTTGAGGCTATTGCCGCCGCCGGGTTTGATGGGGTGGAAATCTTCGAGAACGATTTGTTGTATTACGACGGCAGCCCCCGGGAAGTCAGGCAGATGTGCGCCGACCTGGGCATTGCCATCACCTTGTTCCAACCGTTTCGCGACTTCGAAGGATGCCGCCGCGACCGCCTGGCGCGCAACCTGGAGCGCGCCGAGCGCAAGTTTGACTTGATGCAAGAGCTGGGCACCGACCTGGTATTGGTGTGCAGCAATGCCTCGGCCGACAGCGTGGGCGACGAACGTATTCTGCTCGATGACTTGAGCCTGCTGGCCGAACACGCGGGCAAGCGCGGCCTGCGCATCGGCTATGAAGCATTGGCCTGGGGCAAGCATGTGAACACCTGGCAGCAGGTGTGGAACCTGGTGCGCCAGATCGATCACCCAAGCCTGGGCGTGTTGCTCGACAGCTTCCACACCTTGTCGCTCAAGGGCGACCCCAGCGCCATTGCGCAGATCCCCGGCGACAAGATTTTCTTTGTGCAAATGGCCGACGCGCCGATCCTGGCCATGGATGTGCTGGAGTGGAGCCGGCATTTCCGCTGCTTCCCGGGGCAGGGCGAGTTCGACCTGGCGGGCTTTCTTGCTCCAATCATCCAGAGTGGCTACACCGGGCCGTTGTCCCTGGAAATTTTCAACGACGGTTTCCGCGCCGCGCCGACTCGGGCGAATGCGGCGGATGGCTTGCGGTCACTGTTATACCTGGAAGAAAAAACCCGCCAACGCCTGGCTGAACAAGCCCCCGCTGCGCCCGTGGACATCCTGTTTGAAACCCCGGCGGCCAGCGAATATGACGGTATCGAGTTTCTTGAATTTGCCGTGGATGAAAGCCTCGGCGCCAAACTGACCCACTGGCTGGAGCGCCTGGGTTTCGCCAAGGCCGGTCAGCATCGCTCGAAGAATGTGAGCCTGTTGCGCCAGGGTGACATCAACCTGATCCTCAACTGCGAACCCTATTCTTTCGCCCACAACTTTTTCGAGGCCCATGGCCCATCGCTGTGCGCCACCGCGATTCGGGTCAAGGACAGCGCCAAGGCCCTGGAGCGTGCGGTGGCCTACAAGGGCCAGCCTTATCGCGGCCTGGTCGGCCCCAACGAGCTGGAATTGGCCGCGGTGCGTGCGCCGGACGGCAGCCTGATCTACCTGGTGGACCCCAGCGAAGGCGGGCTGTACGACACCGATTTCAACCTGCAAGCGGCCACACCCGCCAGCGGTGGCTTGTTGCGCATCGACCATATGGCCATGGCGCTGCCGGCGGACAGCCTCGACAGTTGGGTGCTGTTCTACAAAAGCCTGCTGGATTTCGAAGCCGATGACGAAGTGGTGCTGCCCGACCCCTACGGCTTGGTGAAGAGCCGTGCGTTGCGCAGCCGTTGCAGTTCGATTCGCCTGCCGCTGAACATCTCCGAAAACCGCAATACGGCGATTTCCCACGCGCTTTCCAGCTATCGCGGTTCGGGCGTGCACCATATTGCCTTCGATTGTGCGGATATTTTCGCCGAGGTGCGTCGGGCCAAAGAGGCCGGCGTGCCGTTGTTGGATATTCCACTCAACTATTACGACGACCTGGCGGCGCGCTTCGATTTCGACGATGAGTTCCTCAGTGAGCTGGCGTATTACAACGTGCTGTACGACCGCGACGCCCAGGGCGGTGAGTTGTTTCATGTGTACACCGAGGCGTTCGAAGGGCGGTTTTTTTTCGAGATCATCCAGCGCAAGAACGGCTATGCCGGCTACGGCGCGGCCAACGTAGCGGTGCGTCTGGCGGCGATGGCCAAGTCGCGCAGTGGGGCGGTACGCCAGGCCCGGCTATAACCGCAGGCAGGTGCTTCCTTCGGGAAGCGCCGCGGCCCATAATCAGCGCCTGCAAACAATGGCCGTGAGCGCACCATGACCCCGAGTCCCGATCTCCCCGCGGTAGCTGACGCACCGCGCAAGAGTCGCAAGAACAATCCGGAAAAGACCCGCGAGAATATTCTCCAGGAAGCCATTGTCGAGTTTGTTCAACAGGGCCTGGCCGGCGCTCGCGTGGACGCCATCGCCGAGCGCATCCACACCTCCAAGCGCATGATCTATTACTACTTCGGCAGTAAAGAGCAGTTATACGTCGAGGTATTGGAGAAGCTCTACGGCGATATCCGCAACACTGAAACCCGCATGAACCTCACGGCCCTGGAGCCGCGTGAGGCGATTCGCCGGCTGGTGGAATTCACCTTCGATCACCATGACCAGAACGTGGATTTCGTGCGCATCGTCAGCATCGAAAATATCCACAACGCCGAGTACGTCAAACGCACCGAGACCATCAAGGCGATGAACAGCAAGATCCTCGAAGGGCTGGGCGAGACCTTGCGCCGTGGCGCCGAACTGGGGTTGTTTCGCGAAGGGCTGGAGCCGTTGGACGTGCACCTGTTGATCAATTCGTTCAGCTTTTACCGGGTCTCCAACCGGCATACCTTCAGCGAGATATTCCAGATCGAACTGTCGGACGAGGCGATCAAGCACCGGCACCGGGAGATGATCTGCGAGTCGGTGTTGCGCTACCTGCAAGCCTGAGTTCAGCGCTGGGCCAATGTGGGAGGGGGCAAGTCGAATCGTCGCACCGCCCCTCCCACATTTGAACTCTGTTTCGGCAGTCAGCCATTCATGCTCTGGAAGTGCGCCAGCATCCTGTCTGCATCCGCCACTTCACCGCTGAACAACTCAAACGCCTTCACCGCCTGAAACACCGCCATGTTGCCGCCATCCAGGGTGCGGCAACCCAATGCGCGGGCGTCGCGCAGCAGTTCGGTTTCCAGCGGGAAATACACGATTTCCGCGACCCACAACCCTGCCCGCAACAACGCAGCGGGGACCGGTGTGCCGGGCAGCTTGGTCATGCCCATCGGCGTGGTATTGACTAAACCATCGGCCTCGGCCATCGCATTTTTCAGATCAGTGCCGACCTGGGCACGACCAGGGCCGAAGCGCTGCGCGAGGTTATCCACAAGGTCGCGGGCGCGGGAGGCGTCCACGTCGAAAATGCTCAAGTGCTCGACCCCCTCTGCCAGCAGCGCATGGGCCACCGCTGCGCCCGCGCCACCGGCGCCCATCTGCACCACGTGTCGGCGGGCAACGTCATGCAAGTTGCGGCGAAACCCTTCGGCGAAGCCCAGGCAATCGGTGTTGTGGCCGATCCGTTTACCGTCCTTGAACACCACGGTGTTGACTGCACCAATGCCCCGGGCCTCGTCGGACAAGTCATCAAGCAGGGGCAGGATCGCCTGCTTGCACGGGTAGGTAATGTTCAACCCGTTGAAGTGCATCAGCTCGGCGGCCCGCAGTAATTCCGGCAGGGCGTCGAGGTCCAGGTGCAGCGGCTCAAGGTCGATCAGGCGATACAGGTAGCGCAGGCCCTGGGCGTCACCCTCGAGTTCATGCAGGGCAGGGGTGCGGGAAGCCTGGATACCGGCGCCGATCAGGCCGGCGAGAATGCGCGGTTTCATCAGGCGCGTCCCTTGAGTGTCTGGCTGAAGTGCTCAAGCGCCAGGTGGTAGCCGTGGCTGCCAAACCCGGCCAGCACGGCCTTGGCGATGGGCGATACAAATGAATGCTGACGAAACGCTTCGCGCGCGTGCACGTTGGATAAATGCACTTCGATCACCGGCACTTCACTGGCCACCAGCGCATCGCGGATCGCGACCGAGGTGTGGGTCCAGGCTGCCGGGTTGATCACGATACCCGCACAACGGTTACGGGCGCCGTGGATCCAGTCGAGCAGTTCGCCTTCGTGGTTGGTCTGGCGAAACTCGATTTTCAGCCCGAGTTCAGTAGCGCTGCGACCACACAGGGCGGCGATGTCAGCCAGGGTTTCATGGCCATAAGTGGCCGGCTCGCGGGTGCCGAGCAGGTTGAGGTTGGGGCCGTTGAGCACCAGCACGATGGGCGGCATAGCGGGATCTCCACAGTTCTTATTGGTTATGTGGGTAAAATGTACTGGTTGGTTAGTTTGGTCAATTGATCGCAGCGGATCTGTGCGGTTATCGAACTGTTATCAACAACCTCTTACGGCCCGATCAGATTAGATATCAATTGAAAATCATTCTCGACAACGCTTAAGATGCCCGCCTGTTTCCTATACATTCCAGGGAGTCGGTTTGTCGGACGTGGATCTCAAGGGCCTGTTTCTCAAGCACGCCGATACCCTGCGCGGGTATCTGGCGCGCAAGGTACGGGACCCGCAATTGGCCGCAGACCTGGTGCAGGAGAGCTTCCTGCGGCTGGCGGAAAAACCGGCCGGTGAGCGCATCGACAACTCCCAGGGCTATCTCTATCGAACGGCAAGCAATCTGCTGATCGACCATATTCGTCAGGAAGCGCGGCGCAAGACCGACACCGTGCCCCATGAGGCGCTGGCCGAGATCGAAGATGACGTGGCCGGGTTGGAGGCTCAGGCAATGGCGCAGCAACAGCGACAGGCATTGAAGCAGGCACTGGCGGAACTGCCGGAGCGCACCCAGCAGATTTTTCGCTTGAACCGTATCGAAGGCATGACCCACGCCCAGGTCGCCCGGCACCTGGCTATCTCCGACAGCTCAGTGCAAAAGCATCTGGCCAAGGCGTTGGCCTATGTGATGCAGCGCTTGCAGGAAGGCGAGGTGGCGCCATCCGACGAATGAATTACCGAAAAATGCCAGGCCAGACGTCAGAGCGTCTACATAACGAAAATTCGAGATTCACACGTGAATAGCCAGGGTCCGCAACAGCACAGCATTACCGAGGCGGCTGCCGAATGGGCGGTGCGCCTGCACGCCGGTGCCCTGAGCGAACAGGAGCAGGCCGAGTTGCGCCAGTGGATCGCCCGCGACAGCCGTCACGAAGGGGCGCTGCGGTTTGCCGAGCAGACCTGGGCGGCATTGGGTGAAGTACATAAGGACGAGCCCGTACACCGACAACGGCCAGCCGCGCCGACCCCGCCCGTGCGCCGCACCAAACGCAGAAGGCCGTGGCAACGTGCAGCCGCTGTGGCGCTGGTCGTGGTGGTGGCCGGCGTCGGCTGGCTACGCGGGCCCGACGTGTTGCTGCACATGCAGGCCGACTACGTCACGCAAAAGGGAGAGGTGCGCACGGTGCACCTGGCGGACGGCAGTAGGGTGGAGCTGGATTCCGCCAGCGCCATTCGCCTGGATTACGATGGCGTGCAGCGGGGTATCAGCCTGCTCCAGGGCTCGGCGGTTTTTGATGTGGCGCCGATGAAAGGCGAAGAAACCCGGCCGTTCGTGGTGCACAGCGCCGGGGGCCAGACCCGGGCGCTGGGCACGCGGTTTGTGGTCGAGCGTGAGGGCCAGAGCCAGGCCTGGGTCGGTGTGCTGCAGCACAGCGTCGAGGTGTCTATGCAGGCCTCACCCACCACAGGCCCGGTCGAGCGCGTTGTGCAGCAAGGCCAGGCTGCGCGTTACAGCCTAAGTGACGGCGTGGTCAGCCTTGATCAGTTTGATGTGGATCGCGCCACCAGTTGGCGGCGCGGTGTGTTGATCTTCGACCGCCAGCCGTTGGCCAAGGTTATCGAGCAACTCAACCGTTACCGCCCCGGGCGGGTAGTGTTGACCGACGCGGCCTTGGGTGAGCGCGAAGTCAGCGGTGTCTTCCGCCTGGACATGCTCGACAGCGCACTCGCCACCCTGACTCAGGAACTTCAAGTGCAACGCTTGGACCTGGCCGGCCTCAGCCTGATCTATTGACCTTTCGCGTTATCGGCAGCAGCTCTGTCCTGTGGCGAGCAAGCTTGCTTGCGACTGCTGCGCAGTCGAACGGGAGCAAGCTCCCTCGCCACACGCGGGCTGGTTTTCAAACCCTCATTAAAAATTTCTAAAAAGCCTTACTGACTTCTCGCGTCTCGCGCGTCTTGCTAGGTGAGAAGCATTCGCATAAACAAAAAACGCTTAGCGCAGGGATAACCACACATGTCAGCACTCACCAAGGGGCGTATCACCGGCAGCCGGTTGGCCCTGGCCATTCACTTGGGATTGTTTGCCGTCGCCGCGCCGGTGCATGCCGTGCAGCCTGCGGCTGGCGCAGCCCAATCTGCTGTGTTGAGGTTCGACATTCCTGCGCAATCCCTGGGCAGTGCAGTACTGGCGTTCGCCGATCAGGCGGGCCTGCAAGTGCTGTTCGACAGCCAGCGCCTGCAAGGGTTGAGCAGCTCCGCGCTCAAGGGCAGCTTCGACGTGCAGGAAGGTCTTGGCCGCCTGCTGGGTGCCGCACCGGTTGAATATCGTTTCACCGGCGAGCGCCAGGTCACCTTGACCCGCGTCGAGCAACAGGCCGGAGCGCTGGCCTTGGGGACCACCACCATCACCGGCCTGCACAAGCAGGACTGGGTGTATTCAACACCACGTTCGGTCAGCGTGGTCGATCGCGAGCAACTGGACCGCAACCCGCCACGCCATGCTGCCGAGATGCTCGAAGAGGCGCCTGGCGTCTACTCCGCCGTCAGCCAGCAAGACCCTGGCCTGTCCGTGAATATCCGCGGTATCCAGGACTATGGCCGGGTCAATATGTCGGTCGATGGCATGCGCCAGAATTACCAGCAGAGCGGCCACCAGCAACGCAATGGCACGCTGTATGTCGACCCCGAGTTGTTGTCCGAAGTGGTGATCGAAAAGGGCGCGACCTCAACCCAAGGCGGGGCTGGCGTGATTGGCGGGGTGGCCAATTTCCGTACCGTGGAGGCCGCCGACCTGCTCAAGGACGGCAAGCAAATCGGCGGGCGCATTCGCCTCACCACCGGGTTGGGCGGGCGCAGCAACGGCACGCACTTTATCGGCAGTTCGGCGTTTGCCGTGGGGACCGACGTGTGGGACATGCTGGTGGCCGCCAGTGAGCGTCACCTGGGCGATTACAACCCCGGCACCAAGGGCAGCATCGGCGAGCTGCGTACCGGTGCGGCGTACATGCCGGCCAGTGAAGCGCGCATCAAGCACAGCACGGTCGCCTATTCAGGCTCGGTGATGCGCTCGCGCCTGCTCAAGCTGGGGCTCAACCTGCCAGTTGATCAGCGTCTGCAACTGAGCTACCTGGTCACCGAGGTCGACTACGACGACGTCAACATGATGACCGCCGAAAAGCCCCAGTTGTGGGAAAAACTCGGCAGCAGCAACGTCAAGGCGCAGAACTTCGCGCTGGATTACAGCTACGCACCGGACAACCCGCTGATCGACTTCAAGGCCAAGCTTTACCATGTGGATACGCGCAATGACCAATCCACGCTGGCCCGGGGGATCAGCAAGGGTTACGACGTTACCTATCAAACCAATACCTATGGCGTGCAGGCGCAGAACATCTCGACCTTTGCCCTGACCGAGCTGGCCGCACTCAAGGCCAACTACGGGCTGGAGTTTTTCTACGACAAGGTTCGGCCCGATTCCAACCAGGCCGTAGAAGCCGGCTCGGCGCTGACGGCGTCGGCGGCGGAAAGCATCACGCCCAAAGGCGACCGCGCGATGGGCAGCGTGTTCGGGCGCCTGGATCTGGACTACGACGGTTGGCTGAACCTCAACGCCGGCTTGCGTTATGACCGCTATCGGCTGCGCGGCGAAACCGGCTTGAACACCCGCACGTTCATCCTCGGCACCACCCGCCAGATTGGGGTGCCGGTCAACTACGACGTGGATCGCGAGGAGGGCCGTTTCTCCCCGACCTTCGGCCTGTCGATCAAGCCCGGCGTCGATTGGTTGCAGCTCTTCGCCACCTACGGCAAGGGCTGGCGTCCGCCGGCGGTGACCGAGGCCCTGGTCAGCGGTCGGCCCCATGGCGGTGGTTCGGAGTCGATTCTCCCCAACCCCTACCTCAAGCCGGAGCGATCCACTGCGTGGGAAGTCGGGTTCAATGTGCTCAAGCAAGACCTGCTGTTCGCCGATGATCGCGCGGGCATGAAAGTGTCGTACTTCAACACCCGGGTCGATGACTTTTCCTATATGGCCCTGGGCGTGCAGCCACCCGGTTATGGCAACGTCAATATCGGCAGTGCGGCCTACGTCAACAACCTGGAAACCACGCGTTTTCGTGGCCTTGAGTACCAGCTCGATTACGACGCCGGCTTTGCCTACGGCCAGTTCAACTACACGCGGATGCTCGGTAGCAACAAGTTTTGCAGCAAAACCGCCTGGCTCGGCGGCGTGACCAAAACCCAGAAGCGGCCCGGCAACCGGGCGCCGGTGGATGCGATGGTACCGGACGATGCGGCCAATGCCGGCGTGGGTTGCAGCGCGATCCTGGGCTCTTCCGAACACATGCCCATGGACCGTGGCACCGCCACCCTGGGCGCACGGTTCCTTGAACGCAAGCTGGATGTGGGCGTGCGCGCTCGCTACAGCGCGGGCTACTACGTCAAAGGCGCCGCCGGGGTGACCACCGCGCAAACCGGCGTCTATCCCGCCGACTGGAAGCCCTACACCGTCTATGACTTTTACGGCAGTTACCGCGCCACCGATCAACTGACCCTGCGCCTGGCCATGGAAAACGTCACCGATCGCGCCTATCTGGTGCCGTTGGGCGACGTGCTGGCCTTCACCCTGGGCCGTGGGCGCACGTTGCAGGGCACCGTTGAATATCAGTTCTGACCGCTTTTGCCCAGTAACGGGCAAAACCACAGCAGGCACTGGCTTGCTGCGGAGTGACCACCCAATGACTTGGAGTTTTGCATGAGCATTTCTATTTCATACAGCACGACCTACGCCGCTAGCACCGTCGCCCAGTACCTGAGCGATTGGTCGGCCTACTTCGGTGATCTCAACCACCGTGAAGGTTCGGTCAAAGAGGGTGTGAACACCGGTGGTTTCAATCCTGGGCCGTTCGACGGCACCCAATATGGCGTTTCGAGCAGCGTCAGTGATGCGGCAGTGGTTGCCGAAGGCAGCCTGCATTACACCTTGTTCAATCCGCCGACCCACACCCTGTGGGGTTCGCTCGATGGCCTGACCCTGGGCGATACCCTTGCCGGTGGCGCAACCAGCGGTGGCTACAGCATCGCCAACCAGGAAGTCAGCTTCACCAACCTGGGCCTGTCGAGTCTGCAATCCGAAGGCCGTGACGGCCAGGTGCACAAAATCGTGTACGGCCTGATGAGCGGTGACAGTTCGGCGCTGGCCTCGGCAATCGACACCTTGCTCAAGGGCATCGACCCAAGCCTGTCGGTCAACTCCACCTTCGACCAACTGGCCGCCGCCGGTGTGGCGCATCAGGATTCGGCTGCGTTCGCCGCTGCCGATGTGGGCCTGGTCGGGATTCAGGACGCGCCGCAAGACTTCGCCCTGGCCGCCTGATGCAAAAAAGCCGATGAAAGCTCACGCCTTCACCGGCCTGGTTGAAACCCCGTCGCCGCCCGAGTTTTCGAAGGCCAGGGCGGCGGCGGGGGCAAATTCTGTGGGTACGCCGCAGGTGCTGTCAACGCACCGGGCGAGCCCTTGCTTGACTCTTCAATGGGACAACCTCCATGACTCGGCCCGGTGCCAAGCGCGCGAATGAGATGCTGGCTGCACTCACGGCCTATAAAAGCGCCTTCTTCAACATCGGCCTGTTCTCGGCGGTGATCAACCTGCTGATGCTGGCCCCGGCGCTGTACATGCTGCAGGTGTACGACCGGGTATTGGCTTCCGGCAACCAGATGACCCTGCTGATGCTGACGCTGATGATCCTCGGCCTGTTCGCCTTGATGGGGGCGTTGGAGTGGGTGCGCAGCCAAGTGGTGATTCGCCTCGGCACGCAGATGGACATGCGTTTGAACCAGCGGGTGTTCGACGCCGCTTATGAAGCGCAACTCAAGGGCGGCACCCAGGCCGCGGGCCAGGCCCTGCACGACCTGACCATCTTGCGCCAGTTCGCCACCGGCCAGGCGCTGTTCGCCTTTTTCGATGCGCCGTGGTTTCCGGTGTACCTGCTGGTGATCTTCCTGTTCCACCCCTGGCTGGGCCTGCTGGCGCTGGGTGGTGCGCTGCTGCTGATCGCGCTGGCGTGGGCCAACCACCATGTCAGCCAGGCGCCGATGGCCCTGGCCAGCCAACTGTCGATCAGTGCCAGTCAGCAGGCCACGGCCAACCTGCGCAATGCCGACACCATCGAGGCCATGGGTATGCTCGCCACATTGCGCGGGCGCTGGTTCAGCCAACACCAGGCGTTTCTGGTGCAGCAGAACCTGGCCAGTGAAAAGACCGCGGTGGTCACAGCCTGGTCCAAGGGCGTGCGCCTGGCCCTGCAATCGCTGGTGCTGGGCCTGGGCGCCTGGTTGGCGGTCAACGGCGACATCACACCGGGGATGATGATTGCCGGGTCGATCCTGATGGGGCGCGTGCTCAGCCCCATCGACCAGTTGATCGGCGTGTGGAGGCAGTGGGGTTCGGCGCGCCTGGCCTATGAGCGTTTGTCGTTGTTGCTGCAGGATAACCCGGCGCGACCGGCACGCATGAGCCTGCCGGTGCCCAAGGGCCAGGTAAGCCTGGAGCAGATCAGCGCCTGCGCCCCCGGCAGCCGCCGGCCCGCGCTGGCCAACCTGGGCTTCAGCCTGCCGGCGGGTGACGTGCTCGGTGTGATCGGCCCCTCGGGCTGCGGCAAGTCCACCCTGGCGCGGGTGCTGGTGGGGGCCTGGGCCCCGCTGGCCGGCAAGGTGCGCTTGGATGGCGCCGACCTGGCCGTGTGGGACAAACAGCAACTGGGCCCGCATATCGGTTACTTGCCCCAGGACATCCAGCTGTTCGCGGGCAGCATTGCGCAAAACATCGCGCGTTTTGAAACGGTGGAGGCCGACAAAGTCCTCGCTGCGGCGCAAATGGCCGGCGTGCACGAGCTGATCCTGCAACTGCCGCAAGGCTACGACACGCAACTGGGCGAGGGCGGCGCAGGCTTGTCCGGCGGGCAAAAACAACGGGTGGCCCTGGCGCGTGCGCTGTACGGCCTGCCGGCGCTGATTGTGCTGGATGAGCCCAATGCCAACCTCGACGAAGTGGGCGAGCAGGCGCTGCTGCAAGCCATCGCCCAGCTCAAGCAACAGCGCCGCACCCTGATCCTGATCACCCACAAACCCAATGTGCTGAGCCTGACCGACCAGTTGCTGATCCTCAAGGACGGCCAGATGCAGGCGTTCGGCCCGACGGCGCGGGTGTTGGAGGCGCGGCAAAAACCTGTGGCCAGCAAGCCGGTGTCGAGCATGAGCATGAGCTACCGCTTCGGTGAAGGAAAACCCGCATGAGCCAGAGCAAAGCTGCATGGGTCAGTGAGCCGCCGCACAACGTGCTGGCGCTGGATGACAAAAAATATTCGCGCCTGGGTTGGTGGCTGGTGCTTGGAGGCTTTGCCGGCTTTCTTGGCTGGGCGGCGCTGGCACCGTTGGACAAGGGCGTGGCGGTGCCGGGCAAGGTCATGGTGTCGGGGCATCGCAAGACGGTGCAACACCCGGCGGGTGGGATCGTCGAGCGTATCGAAGTGCGTGACGGTGACCGGGTACGCGCAGGCCAGGTGTTGTTGCGCCTGAAAGAAACACCGTTACGCGGGCAGATGCAGTCACTGCGCAGCCAATACCTGGCGTCGCTGGCCAGCGAAGCGCGCTTGAGTGCCGAGAGCGAAGGCTTGCCGGCCATTGCATTTGGCCCCGAGCTGCTGGCCGATCCCGACGTCGCAAACACGCTGACCCTGCAACGCCAGTTATTCCAGAGCCGTGCCCAGGCCCTGGCCACCGAACAGGCGGGCCTGCGCGAAACCATCGCCGGCTTTGAGGCGCAGTTGCGCGGCACGCGGGCCTCCCAAGCGAGCAAAGTGCAACAGCGGGCGGCGTTGAGTGAACAGCTTCAGGGCCTGCGCGAACTGGCACGCGACGGCTACATCCCTCGCAATCGCCTGCTCGACAGCGAGCGGCTGTATGCGCAGATCGACGGCGCCATCGCCGAGGATTTCGGGCGTATCGGCCAGTTGCAGCGCCAGGTGTTGGAGTTGCGTTTGCGCATCCGCCAGTTGGGCGAAGACTTCCAGAAAGACCTGCGCACCCAGTTGGCCGAGACTCGCACCCGCAGCGAGGACTTGCGCAATCGCCTGGCCTCCGCCGAGTTCGAACTGGCCAACAGCCTGGTGCGTGCTCCGGCATCCGGCGTGGTGGTGGGGTTGCAGGTGTACACCGAGGGCGGCGTGATCAAGCCCGGTGAGGCCCTGATGGACATCGTGCCCCAGGGCGAGCCGTTGTGGGTGGAGGCGCGGGTGCCGGTACAGATGATCGACAAGGTGCACCTGGGCTTGCCGGTTGAGTTGATGTTTTCGGCATTCAACCAATCCACCACGCCACGGGTGGCGGGCGAGGTCACGTTGGTCTCGGCCGACCGCCAGGTCGATGAGCG
Source organism: Pseudomonas sp. 910_23 (assembly GCF_052850795.1). Taxonomy (NCBI): domain Bacteria; kingdom Pseudomonadati; phylum Pseudomonadota; class Gammaproteobacteria; order Pseudomonadales; family Pseudomonadaceae; genus Pseudomonas; species Pseudomonas sp. 910_23. The sequence goes on from NZ_VXCZ01000009.1 coordinate 208,690, forward strand.
TACCGATGAGCCGTATTACACGCTACGGGCCCAGGTCAGCGCAGCGGGTATGCAGCAACTGGACGGCGTGCAGATCCGTCCGGGGATGCCGGTGGAAACCTTCGTCAAGACCGGCGAGCGCTCGATGCTCAACTACCTGTTCAAACCCTTGCTGGACCGTACCCATATGGCCCTGGTGGAAGAATGAAGGCGTTGTTGTTCACCCTCTGTTTAAGTTGCACGCCAGCGGCAAACGCCCTGGGTCTGTTGGATGTGTATGAGTTGGCGCTACGCAACGACCCGACCTTTCAGGCGGCGATCCAGGAGCGTGAGGCCGGTGAAGAAAACCGCGTGATTGGTCGAGCCGCGTTGCTGCCGAACCTTTCATGGAGCTACAACAACTCGCGCAATGAGTCCGAAGTCACCCAGAGTACGGCGGTGGGTAATGCCACCAGCGACCGCAATTACCGCAGCTACGCCTCGGCCCTGACCTTGCAGCAACCGCTGCTCGATTACGAAGCCTATGCGCGTTTTCGCCAAGGTACTGCCCAGGCGTTGATGGCCGACGAGCGCTTTCGCGGCAAGAGCCAGGAGCTGGCCGTGCGGGTACTAAGCGCCTACAGCCAGGCATTGCTGGCACAAGAGCGCATCGAGTTGAGCCGTGCCCAGAAGCGTACGTTTGCCGAGCGCCTGCAACTCAACGACCGCCTGCTCAAAGGCGGTGAGGGCACGCGTACGGATGTGTTCGAAACCCAGGCGCGCCTGAGCCTGGCCCAGGCCGAAGAGATCGAAGCCGTGGATGCCCAGGACGGCGCTTTACGTGAGTTGGAAGCCATTGTCGGCCAGCCGCTGCACATCGAAGAACTGGCACCCCTGGCCCGCTCATTCGAGATCGCGCCGCTTGAGCCCAACCGTTTCGAAACCTGGCGTGAACTGGCCATGGCCAACAACCCCGAACTCAAGTCCCAGCATCACGCGCTCGACGTGGCCTCTTATGAAGTGGAGCGCAAGCGCGCCGGGCATTTGCCCAAGGTCAGCCTGTACGCGACCAGTCGCAAAACCAGTTCCGACTCAGAAAGTAGCTACAACCAGAAGTACGACACCAACAGCGTCGGCATCCAGATCAGCCTGCCGCTGTTTGCCGGTGGCTCGGTCTCAGCCTCTACCCGTCAGGCGGCCAACCAATTGTCCCAGGCTCAATACGAGCTGGACGCGCAAACCGCCGCAACCTTGGTGGAGTTGCGCAAGCAATTCAACCTCAACACCAGCGGCGCGGCCAAGGTGCGGGCTTATGAAATGGCAGTGAGTTCCGCCACGGCGCTGGTGAGCGCCACGAAGAAAAGCGTCAGTGGCGGGGAGCGGGTCAACCTTGATGTACTTGACGCCGAACAACAGCTGTTCACCGCCCGCCGCGACCTGGCCAATGCCCGCCACGCGTACCTGCTGGCGCGCATTCAGTTGAAGTATTACGCGGGGTTGCTGAGCGAGCAGGACTTGCGGGCGTTGGCCGGTTATTTCCAACCCTCGGCATGAGTGGTTACAACCCGGCATTCGCCGGGTTTTTTGTGGTTACTAGTCTGTGAAACAGCTTCGGGAATCAGGAGCCGGTTGTCGGGTGGCAGAGGGAAATTGTTACCTGGCGGAAAATAACCTAACGGATGGGTTACGATGAGAGTAGGTGCTTACAAAGGCTACGTGATTTCAGTGTTTATCAGGGATGAGCATTGTCCGCCCCATGTGCATGTCAGGGGCAAGGGATGGGATGCACGCTTTCGCTTCAGTTTTTTGGGTGGGGATGTTGAGTTGTGGGACGTAGAGCCTGAACGGAGGCGGCCACCCATGTCGGTACTGAAGGAAATACGCGAGGCGATCATGCAGCGGCACTACCTGGCGCGGGCACGCAGGATTTGGTGGGAAAAACTGCAGACGGTTTGTCTGGAGAATCATTCCTGGGATTGGGACGCTGGTGAGTTGGTTCCAGGGTTGGTCATTCGACCGGGCGTCTACGTCATCGCAAGCGCCCGACACGACGTTGTCGAGCAACGGACTATTTTGAATCTGGTAAGAGCGCCAGATTGCGTGGGGATTAATTTATGAAGATCGTAAAAGCTAAGGTCAAACCTTATGTACCTCTCACTGAGGCCGACGTTGACAAAGCAATCGCCCGCGGGCGCAGGTTGAAGCGCCTGTACGCCAACGCCAGCAATGTGCGTTATGAAAACGACTGCCTCTCCATCGGCTTCAGCGATGGCAGCCGGGTTGTGTTGCCGGTGGCTGGCCTCCCGGAGTTCGAGGGGTTTTCAGAGAAAGACTTTCAGCAACTGGAAGTGACGTTCGGTGGCAAAGCGATAAGCTGTGAAGCTCAGGACCTGGACGTTTCGATTACCGGCCTGATCGCTACAAGCCAGCCGCTGATGGATCTGGCAACCAGCCTGGTGGCATCGCGCAATGGTCGCAAAAGCAGCGCGGCCAAATCCGCCGCCGCCCGTGCCAATGGCAAGAAGGGCGGGCGGCCACGCAAGGATGTACCAGAAACACCAGACACATGAAGAACCTGTGTGGGAGGGGGCTCGCCACAGCAAGCCCTCTCCCACATTATTGGGTCGATGCCCCGCGGTTTTATCGGCGGGTCAGCAACACACCCGATTCCATATGGTGCGTCCACGGGAACTGGTCGAACATCGCACATTGGGTAATCCGGTGCGTGTCATGCAGTTGCGCGATGTTGGCGGCCAACGTCTCCGGGTTGCAGGAGATGTACAGGATATTGTCGAAACGCCGGGTCAGTTCGCAGGTGTCCGGGTCCATGCCGGCGCGGGGCGGGTCGACGAATACGCTGCCAAACTCATAGCTTTTCAGGTCGATGCCGTGCAAGCGGCGGAATGGGCGCACTTCATTGAGCGCCTCGGTGAGTTCCTCGGCGGAGAGGCGCACCAACTTGACGTTACCGATCGCGTTTTCATCGAGGTTGCTCAAGGCCGCGTTCACCGAGGTCTTGCTGATCTCGGTGGCCAGCACGTTACGCACGCGGGTGGCCAGCGGCAGGGTGAAGTTGCCGTTGCCGCAGTAGAGTTCGAGCAAATCGTCCGGGCGGTCGCCCAAGGCTTCAAATGCCCAGTTGAGCATCTTCTGGTTCACCGTACCGTTGGGCTGGGTGAAGGCGCCTTCGGGCTGGCGGTAGCTGAAGGTGCGGCCACCGACCTCGAGTTTCTCCACTACGTAGTCCTGGCCGATCACATCGCGCTTGCCCTTGGAGCGGCCGATGATGCTCACATTCAGCTCAGCCGCCAGCTTGTTCGCGGCGGTGTGCCAATGCTCGTCCAGCGGGCGGTGATAGCACAGGGTGATCATCGCGTCGCCGGCCAGGGTGGTGAGGAACTCCACCTGAAACAGCTTATGGCTCAGGGCGGCGCTGGCTTGCCAGGCGGCCTTGAGTTGCGGCATCAACTGGTTGATGCGCTGGCTGGCAATCGGAAACGCTTCGATCAGGATCGGCGTGCGCTTGTCGTCCTGGGAAAACATTGCGTAATGGCGATCACCGCCTTCGCGCCACAGGCGGAACTCCGCGCGCAGGCGGAAGTTTTGCAAGGGCGAATCGAAGACCTGCGGTTCGGGCGCGTCGAAGGGTGCCAGCAGGTCACGCAAGCGCGTGACCTTGTCTTGCAGTTGAGCGGTGTAGCTTGCGGCGTCAAAAGTCATGCGTTGAACCAGCCCAGCTTGATCACAAACAGAATCGACAGGATTACCAGTGCCGGGTTCAGCTCACGGTAGCGGCCCGAAAGCAGCTTGATGGCGGTCCAGGCGATGAAACCGAAGGCGATGCCGTTGGCGATGGAGTAAGTGAAGGGCATTGCCAGGGCAGTGATCACCACCGGCGCTGCAACCGTAATGTCATCCCAGTCGATTTCGGCCAGGCCCTGGCTCATCAGCACCGCTACAAACAGCAGGGCTGGCGCGGTGGCATACGCGGGCACGCTGGCGGCCAGCGGCGAGAAGAACAGCGCCAGCAGGAACAGGATCGCGACCACGATGGCGGTCAAGCCGGTGCGGCCACCGGCGCTCACGCCTGCAGCCGATTCGATGTAGCTGGTGGTGGTGGAAGTACCCAGCAGCGAGCCGGCCATGGCGGCGGTGCTGTCGGCGATCAGCGCACGGCCCATTTTCGGCATATGGCCGTCCTTGCCCATCAGGCCGGCGCGCTTGGCGACGCCGATCAGGGTGCCGGAGTTATCGAACAGGTCGACGAACAGGAAGGCGAAGATCACGCTGACCAGGCCGATATCCAGCGCGCCCTTGATATCCAGCTGCAGGAACGTCGGAGCCAGCGAGGGTGGCACCGAGGTCACACCGATGAAGGGTGTGAAGCCCAATACGATGGAGGCGATGGTCACCGCCAGGATACCGATCAGCACCGCACCGCGTACGGCCAGGGCTTCGAGCGCGACGATCAGGACGAAACCCAGCGTCGCCAGGATTGGCGCTGGTTGTTTCAAGTCGCCCAGGCCCACCAGGGTGGCCGGGTTGGCGACCACGATCCCGGCGTTATGCAGGGCAATCAGTGCCAGGAACAGGCCGATACCGGCAGCAATTGCCGAGCGCAGAGGCAGTGGGATGGCGTTGATGATCCACTCGCGGATGCGGAAGATCGACAGCAGGAAGAACAGCACCGCCGAAATGAACACCGCGCCCAGCGCCACCTGCCAGGTGTGGCCCATGTGCAGGACCACGGTGTAGGTGAAGAACGCGTTGAGGCCCATGCCCGGCGCCAGCGCAATCGGGTAGTTGGCGATCAGGCCCATCACGGTGGAACCGATGGCCGCCGCCAGGCAGGTCGCGACAAACACCGCGCCTTTGTCCATACCGGTCTCGCCGAGGATGCTCGGGTTCACGAACAGGATGTAGGCCATGGCCAGGAAGGTGGTGATCCCCGCAAGAATCTCGGTGCGCACATTGGTGTTGTGGGCTTTGAGTTGAAACAGCTTTTCCAGCATGCCGGCTCCCTGTGACGCTATTGTGCGTCGTTATTTGTTGACCTCTAAGTCAAAGCACAAACTGCGCCAAGCGCCTGTGGTTTCAGAGAGGATCGGAAAAAGCGGCGCATCATACCAGCAGCCGAGGCTGTGTGGCGCATGGCCTTGAGGCATACTGCGCCGACGTTCAATACCGGGTCATTGCCAGCATGAAAAAAGCCAACGCGTGGAGTCTAGCTCTGATCGCCAGTATCAGCCTGTGGCTGGGCGCAGCACCGGCGTGGGGCGCGGCTGCACCGGCGTTGAGCGAGGTGCGGGTGTTCAAGGTGGAATCGGCAAAATGCAGCGAAACCATCCCCGAACGGGTGAACACCACCCAGATGTGCGAACACCGTGGGCCCACCCAGGTTTCGGTCATGGAAGTCGGCCTGGGCAACAGCCCGATGGGCCGCTTCAATGGCGCAGAGTTGAACGGGCAACGCACGGCGGTGTGCCAGGTGGGCAACATCAGTGAGGCGTGCAACGGCGTGGGCACCTTGATGGGCTACATCTATGTGTTCGACCTGAATGTCCAGGCCCAGGGCTGGTTCGAATTCACCAATACCTCGATCAACCCCCCGCAAAACACCTTGAAAGCCCAGCTCAATATCCGCTGATCAATCATCTTGAACGCTCAAAATCCCGGGAAGTCGTACCCCTAAGACGGCGATTTTCCTGAACGCCGCGGATGTACTTCAACCCGTGAGGTGTTTATGAGCGCAAACCCCAATGGCGCGGCGGCCCAGCCGTTTGCCCGCCACCCGATACGCATGACACTCAACGGCCAGCCGCGCCAACTGGATGTGCTGCCCTGGACCACCTTGCTCGACCTGCTGCGCGAACAGCTTGACCTGGTCGGCAGCAAAAAGGGCTGCGACCACGGTCAGTGCGGTGCCTGCACCGTATTGCGTGACGGCAAGCGCGTAAATGCCTGCCTGACCCTGGCCGTGATGTGCGACGGCGCCGAGTTGACCACCATCGAAGGGCTGGCCGAAGGCGACCAGTTGCACCCCATGCAGCAAGCCTTCATCAAGCATGACGCCTTCCAGTGCGGCTATTGCACCCCCGGCCAGATCTGTTCCGCCGTGGGCCTGGCCAATGAAGGCCGCGCCCACGACCGTGCGCAGATCCAGGAACTGATGAGCGGCAACCTGTGCCGCTGCGGTGCCTACAGCAATATCCGTGACGCGATTGAAGAGGCGCTGCCGGTGTGCCACCGCTCGGGAGGTGAACAATGAACCCCTTCCACTACAGCAAGCCTGCCGATGTTCAAGAGGCGGTGCACCTGAGCAACGCGGCCTCGCGCTTCATTGCCGGTGGTACCAACCTGCTGGACTTGATGAAAGAAAACATCAGCCGCCCGGAACACTTGATCGATATCACCGGCTTGCCCTTGCACGAGGTTGAAGAAACCGCCGATGGCGGCGTGCGGATTGGCGCGCTGGTGAGCAATGCCGACCTGGCCTGGCACCCGCTGATCGAACAGCGTTACCCATTGTTGTCCCAAGCGATCCTGGCGGGGGCCTCGCCGCAATTGCGCAACATGGCCAGTACCGGTGGCAACCTGTTGCAGCGTACCCGCTGCTACTACTTCTATGACGCTACGGTGCCGTGCAACAAGCGCGAGCCCGGTAGCGGCTGCCCGGCGCGTACGGGGTTGAACCGCATCCATGCGATCCTTGGCGCCAGTGAGCAGTGCGTGGCCACGCATCCCTCGGACATGTGCGTGGCCCTGGCGGCGCTCCAGGCGCGGGTGCATGTAGAAGGGCGTGGTGGTGCACGCGTCATCGAGTTCGCCGATTTCCACCGTCTGCCCGGCGATGCGCCGCAGCGCGACAACCAATTGGCCGATGACGAACTGATCACCGCGATCGAACTGCCTGCCGACCATCTGGCCCGGCATAGCCACTACCTGAAAATCCGCGACCGGGCCTCGTATGCCTTTGCTTTGGTGTCGGTGGCTGCGGCGCTGGAACTGGACGGCGACACCATCATCGATGCGCGCCTGGCCCTTGGCGGCGTGGCGCACAAACCCTGGCGCGACCGCGCAGTGGAAGCGGCATTGATCGGTCAGACCGTCAGCCGCGAAACCTTCAGCAACGCTGCCGATGCCCTATTGCAAGACGCCGAGCCGCTGGAGCACAACGGCTTCAAGATCAAACTGGCACGACGCGCAATCATCCGTGCCCTGAGCGACGCTGCTGTCGCAGGAGAACAGCCATGAGTGCCATCGGCAAACCCCTGGACCGTGTCGACGGTCTGCTCAAGGTCACAGGCCAGGCGCGTTATGCCGGTGAGTTCCCTGAGGATGGCCTGCTGCATGGCAGCGTCGTCTCCAGCACCATCGCCAAAGGCCGCGTTATAAAGATCGATGCCTCCAAGGCCCTGGCCTTGCCCGGCGTGGTCGAGGTCATTGATCACCTCAATCGCCCCAGAATCGCCAGCTATGACGACGCCTTCCAGGATGATGATGCCGCCGACGGCTCACCCTTTCGCCCGCTGTACAACGACCGCGTGCTTTACAGCGGCCAGCCCCTGGCCCTGGTGATCGCCGATAACCTGGAACTGGCCCGGCACGCCGGCTCACTGGTGCACATCGAATACGCGCCTGAAGCGTTCGAAACGGATCTGCTCACCCAGCAGGAAGGGGCCTACCCTTCACCGCAGACACCGCCCAAACCACGCGGCAACTTTCAGGCCGAGTGGGCCGGTGCGGCGATCAGCCTCGATCTGCATTACAGCACCCCCATCGAACACCACAACCCCATGGAGCCCCATGCCAGCACCGTGCTGTATCAGGCGGACGGCACGTTGCATATCCACGACAAAACCCAGGGGCCGCAGAACTGCCAAGCCTACGTGCAAAAAGTGTTCGGCCTGGATAAAAGCCAGGTGCGCATCTTTGCTGCCTTTGTCGGTGGCGCCTTCGGTTCGGGCCTGCGCCCGCAGTACCAACTACCACTGGCAGTGATGGCGTCCCTGGCGCTCAAGCGGTCGGTGCGCGTGACCCTGACTCGCCAGCAGATGTTCACCTTCGGCTATCGCCCACGCACTTTGCAGCGTTTGCAGATGGGTGCCGCCGCCAATGGGCGCTTGCTGGCCCTGGGGCATACCGCGATTGGCCAGACCTCGCGCTTCGAGGATTTCAGCGAGCACGTGGTGGAGTGGAGCGGCATGCTCTATCACTGCGACAACGTGCAACTGACCTACAAGCTGGTGCCGCTGGATGTATTCACTCCGTTGGACATGCGCGCCCCCGGTGCTGCGCTGGGCGTGATCGGCCTGGAATGTGCCATGGATGAACTGGCCTGCGCCTTGGCCATCGACCCGGTGCAACTGCGGCTGATCAACTACGCCGAGCGCAACCAGAACGAAGACAAACCCTGGTCGAGCAAAGCCCTGCGCGAATGCTACAGCGAAGGCGCCGAACGCTTCGGCTGGAGCCAGCGCAACCCGGAACCGCGCAGTATGCGCGACGGTCGCCAATTGATCGGCTGGGGCATGGCCGGTGGGGTGTGGGAAGCCATGCAGATGAAGGCCAGCGCCAAGGCACGCATCGATAGCAGCGGCAAACTCACCGTCAGCAGTGCCACCACCGACATTGGCACGGGCACCTACACGGTGATGACCCAGATTGCCTCTCAGGCCAGTGGCGTGGCGATGGCCGATATCAGTTTTCTGTTGGGTGATTCGTCATTGCCCACGGCGCCGTTGCAGGGCGGTTCGTTTACCGTGTCTTCCGTCGGCACCGCTGTACAGCAAGCGTGCGAAGCGCTGAATGCCAAATTGCTGGAGATCGCCCGGCAGACTTACCCGGTATTCAAGGATGCCGATTCGGTTCGGTTTGAAGACGGCCAGCTACACAGCGGTGACGTGAGCGTGTCGTTGGCGCAACTGGTCAAGGACAGCGGTGAAGACGCCTTGCAGGTACAGGTCGACAGCGAGCCCGACAAGAAGCGCGAGGGTTATGCCAGCGCTACGCACTCGGCGGTGTTCGTCGAAGTGCGGGTGGATGAAGACCTGGGCACCATCAAGGTCAGCCGTGTGGTCAGCGCGATTGCTGCCGGGCGCGTGGTCAACCCGAAGATGGCCCGCAGCCAGATCCTTGGCGGCGTGGTGTGGGGCATTGGCATGGCGCTGCATGAAGAGACCCAGGTCGACCACTCATTGGGGCGCTACATGAACCACAGCCTGGCCGAGTACCACATCCCGGTGAACGCCGATATCGGCGAGATTGACGTGCTGTTTGTCGAAGAACACGACGATGTGGTTAACGCACTAGGGTCCAAGGGCGTGGGGGAGATCGGCATTGTCGGCGTGGCGGCGGCAGTGGCGAATGCGATTTACCACGCCACCGGCAAGCGGGTGCGGGAGTTTCCAATCACCTTGGATAAAGTGCTCTAGCACCGGTGTTCCAAACACCGAAGCTCCAACTGTGGGAGCTGGCTTGCCTACGATAGCGGTGCCTCAGCCACCAGAGAGTTGCCTGATACACCGTTATCGCGGGCAAGCCCGGCTCCCACAGGGTACAACGCTTAAGCTTATGGCTTGGTTTCTTCCACCGGCACATGCATACGATCGCGATTGGCCAGGGTCGGGAACAACTTGATCCATACCCCGGTCACCACCAGGGTGCCGATCCCGCCCATTACCACCGCCGGCACGGTGCCGAACCAATGGGCGGTTATCCCGGACTCGAACTCGCCCAGTTGATTGGATGCACCGATAAACAGGCCATTGACCGCGCTGACTCGCCCACGCATCTCATCCGGTGTTTCCAGTTGCACGAACGACGCGCGGATCACCATGCTGATCATGTCCGCCGCGCCGAGCACTACCAGCACCGCCAGGGAGAACCAGAACGAGGTCGAGAGGCCGAAGGCAATGGTCGCCACGCCGAATACGCCGACGGCGGTGAACATCACGCGTCCTACCTTGCGGTCTACCGAGAACCGCGCCAGCCACAGCGACATCAGCAAGGCGCCCACCGCCGGTGCCGAGCGCAGCAGGCCCAGGCCCCAGGCGCCGGTCAGCAGGATGTCCTTGGCGAACACCGGCAGCAACGCGGTGGCGCCGCCCAGCAGTACGGCAAACAGGTCCAGGGAGATGGCGCCGAGGATGTCCGGGCGGCTGCGGATAAAGCGGATGCCGGCCAGCAGCGAGTCCATCGTGGCCTTGGCTTTGTTGAGCGGCGTCTGGCGGGTGGGCAGGTTCAAGGTCAGGACGCAGGCAATCAGGTACAGCGCCACGGTCGGCCCGTACACCCACACGCTACCAAACGCGTAGAGCAAACCGCCAACGGCGGGTGCGACGATGGTCGCCAGTTGCTGGGCCGATTGCGATGCCGCCACGGCCCGTGGGAACAACGCGCTGGGCACGATGCTTGGCAACAGTGCCTGGGTGGTGGGCATTTCAAACGAACGGGCGGCGCCTAGCAGGAAGGCGAGGATAAAGATCATCTCGCGGGTCACGTTGCCGGTCAGGCCGCCGATGGCCAGGGACAAGGCAATCAGCGCCTGTAACGTCTGGCAAATGGCGGCGACCCTGCGTCGCTCATAGCGATCGGCTACATGCCCGGTGTGCAGCATGAACAGCACGCGCGGTACGAATTCCACCAGGCCAACCAGCCCCAGGTCCAGCACGTTGCCGGTCAGTTGGTAGAGGTTCCAGCCGATCGCCACGGTGAGCATCTGGAAACCGCTGGCGGTAAAGATCCGCGCCAGCCAGAACGCGATGAAAGGGCGGTGGTGACGTAACAGCAACGCGGGTTCACTGGGCATCGGCAATCAGGTCGGCAACGGGGGAATGGCGAGATTAGCATCAAGCTGTAACAAATAGTTGCAAGAACAGGGCTGAGGCAAGCTGTCACGCGGCAAAAGACCACACAGTCCTACAGCAAAAATGGGACTACTCTTTCAACGATGCTTGATCCAGATCAAAACCTGCCCCGGAATTGCTCTGGAGGCCGCAAGGCCAGAATCCCCACGAGATGGGTAAAAAAAGAAACGAATTGAAATTCGCCACACTCCATATCCGTGGGGGCAGTGGGTGCAGGCTCCCAGCCAGCAGCCGGTATTACCTGACAGAGGAAGACTTATGTTCGGTTTGGAGGCGCTAGATCTCGCCCGAATTCAATTCGCGTTCACCATCTCGTTTCACATCCTGTTCCCGGCGATCACCATCGGCCTGGCCAGTTACCTTGCGGTGCTGGAGGGCTTGTGGCTCAAGACTCATAACGATACCTACCGTGACCTCTACCATTTCTGGTCGAAGATCTTTGCCGTCAACTTCGGCATGGGTGTGGTCTCCGGCTTGGTCATGGCCTATCAGTTCGGCACCAACTGGAGCCGTTTCTCGGACTTCGCCGGTGCTGTCACCGGGCCATTGCTGACGTACGAAGTGCTCACGGCCTTCTTCCTTGAGGCCGGTTTCCTCGGTGTGATGCTGTTCGGCTGGAACAAGGTGGGGCGCAAGCTGCACTTTTTCTCCACGGTGATGGTGGCCGTGGGGACGTTGATCTCCACGTTCTGGATTCTCGCCTCCAACAGCTGGATGCAAACGCCACAGGGCTTTGAAATCATTGATGGCCGGGTAATTCCCACTGATTGGCTGGCGGTGATCTTCAACCCTTCGTTCCCCTATCGCCTGATGCACATGGCCACGGCTGCATTTGTTGCCACGGCATTCTTCGTCGGCTCGTCGGCGGCCTGGCATTTGCTGCGCGGCAAGGACAACCCGGCGATCCGCAAAATGCTCTCCATGGCGATGTGGATGGCGCTGATTGTCGCGCCCATCCAGGCGGTGATCGGTGACTTCCATGGCCTCAATACCCTCAAGCATCAACCGGCAAAAATCGCCGCGATTGAAGGCCACTGGGAAAACATCGGCAACGAGCCGACGCCATTGATCCTGTTCGGCTGGCCGGACATGAAAGCCGAGAAGACCAAATACGCGGTCGAGATCCCGTACCTGGGCAGTCTGATCCTGACCCACTCCCTGGACAAGCAGGTGCCGGCCCTCAAGGAGTTCCCGCCTGAGGACCGCCCCAACTCGACCATCGTGTTCTGGTCGTTCCGGGTCATGGTTGGCTTGGGTTTCCTGATGATCTTCACCGGTCTGTTCAGCCTGTGGCTGCGCCGTGGCGACAAGATGTACACATCCAAGCCGTTCCTGTACCTGGCGCTGTGGATGGGCCCGTCGGGCTTGATTGCGATTCTTGCTGGTTGGTTCACCACTGAAATCGGCCGCCAGCCTTGGGTGGTCTACGGGCTGATGCGCACCGCAGATGCCTCGTCCGGGCATAGCCTGGCGCAGATGACCATTACCCTGGTGTTGTTCGTGGTGGTGTACTTCGCGCTGTTCGGCGCAGGCCTGGGTTACATGATGCGCCTAGTGCGCAAGGGCCCTGTGACTCACGACAGTACCGAACCGGCCCATGGTGGCCCTGGTCAGAAACGCACCCCGGCGCGTCCGTTGTCTGCCGCCGACGATGGCAGCGATAACGACCACGACCACATCCAGCACAAGGGGAATTGAGATGGGTATTGATCTTCCGCTGATCTGGGCCGTGATTATCATCTTCGGCATCATGATGTATGTGGTCATGGACGGCTTCGACCTGGGTATCGGCATCCTCTTTCCGTTTATCCCCGGCAAAGTCGACCGTGACGTGATGATGAACACCGTGGCCCCTGTATGGGACGGCAACGAAACCTGGCTGGTACTCGGCGGCGCGGCGTTGTTTGGCGCGTTCCCGCTGGCGTATTCGGTGGTATTGTCGGCGTTGTATCTGCCGCTGATCCTGATGCTGATCGGGCTGATCTTCCGCGGCGTGGCCTTTGAGTTCCGCTTCAAGGCCAAGGACCACAAGCGTCACCTGTGGGACAAGGCGTTTATCGGTGGCTCGCTGGCAGCGACCTTCTTCCAGGGCGTGGCGTTGGGCGCCTTTATCGATGGCATCCCGGTGGTGGACCGCCAGTTTGCCGGTGGTTCACTGGACTGGCTCACACCGTTCACGATGTTCTGCGGCGTGGCGCTGATCGTGGCCTATGCCTTGCTCGGCTGCACCTGGCTGATCATGAAGACCGAGGGCAAGTTGCAGGAGCAGATGCATAACCTGGCGCGGCCGTTGGCTTTCGTGGTGTTGGCGGTGATCGGTATCGTCAGTATCTGGACGCCGCTGACCCACCCGGAAATCGCTTCGCGCTGGTTCACCTTGCCGAACCTGTTCTGGTTCCTGCCGGTGCCGGTTCTGGTATTGGTCACGATGTACGGACTGTTCCGCGCCGTGGCCCGTCATGCGCACTACACGCCGTTCCTGCTGACACTGGTGTTGATCTTCCTGGGCTACAGCGGCCTGGGCATCAGCCTGTGGCCCAATATCATCCCGCCGTCCGTGTCGATCTGGGACGCTGCGGCACCGCCGCAAAGCCAGGGCTTCATGCTGGTGGGCACGTTGTTCATCATCCCGTTCATCCTGGGTTATACCTTCTGGAGCTACTACGTGTTCCGCGGCAAGGTCACCCACGAAGACGGCTACCACTAGGAGGGTTGAAACATGTCCGGTAAACCTTCACTGCACGAGATTGAACAGGCCGAGAAGCAGCCATTGTGGCGGCGCCTGGGATGGCTGGCGGGGATCTGGGTGGGCAGCGTGCTGGCCCTGTTCGTGGTGGCCAGCCTGATGCGCATGTTCATGAATGCGGCGGGCCTGACCACGCACTGACATACCGAACCGGCCTGCCAGCGTGAGAGGCAAGCCCTGCTCTTCTATTGGAAGGGCAGGGCTTTTTTATTTGCGCGCTTTGAGGATGACGAACTTTGGTGTGGCCGCCACTTGTTCGACGCCACGGAACAATCGCGCCAACTTGCTGTGGTAGCCCAGGTGGCGATTACCCACGATATACAACGCGCCGCCCACTACCAGGGCTTCGCGTGCCTGCTGGAACATGCGCCAGGCGAGGAAGTCACCCACCACTTGTTGTTGATGAAACGGTGGGTTGCACAGCACCACGTCCAACGATTGCGCCTCCTGACCGGCCAGGCCGTCATCGGCGCGTACAATAACGTCGCGATTGCCCAGAGCGGCTTGCCAGTTTTCAGCCGCCGATTGCACGGCCATATAGGACTCATCCACCAGCGTGTACTGCGCGTCGGGGTTTTGCAGAGCGCTGGCAATCGCCAATACGCCATTGCCGCAGCCCAGGTCTGCCACGCGGGCGCTGCCAAGGTTTTTCGGCAGGTGCGGCAGGAAGGCGCGGGTGCCGATGTCCAGGCCCTCGCGGCAGAAAACGTTGGCGTGGTTGAGCAACTCGATCGCTGGCGCGTCCAGCCTGTAGCGGGTGGGATAGGGCGAGACTGCGACAGGACGATCTGCCACGGTGGCGATCAGCAATCGCGCCTTTTTGACCGCAAGCGTCGCGTGCATCGGCCCGATGTAACGCTCCAGCAGCTCACCGGCGGCGCGGGGCAAGTGCTTGACCATCGCCCCGGCGATCACCTCGGCGCCCGGCGCCAATTGCCCTTGCAGGCGGATCAACTGATCTTCCAGCAGCGCCAGGGTTTTTGGCACACGGATCAGCACCCGATCGAAAGGCCCCACCGGCGCGGTGCTGGCGGGTACGAATGGCACGGCATCAAACGCCTTGCCGTTGCGCACCAGGTTTTTCTCCAGGGCTTGGGCGGCGAGGAACGAGTCGCCGCTGGAGGTCACCGGCATCTGGCCCGCAAGGCTGGCCGCGAGGGCACCGAAGCTGTCATTGAGTACCAGCACGCGGGTCAGCGCATTGGGTTGCTGTGCGCCAAGGTGGTTGAGCAGGTACTCGTCGGCGGCATCGAAGGCTTGCAGCGGATCATTGTGTTGCTCTGGCTGACGAATCAGATCGAGCTGGGCGAAGGGGCTGTCAAGCAGGGGCATGGGGGACGAATGCTCTGGGTAATCGACGGAACCGTCTGAGTGAACGGCGAAGCGACCCGCTGAAGGGGGTGGCATCAACACTCAGAATTGGCCGTAAATGTTACGTTTTTTTTTACGCAATGACATGGGGTGTTTAATTGACGATTACAGCATTCCGGCTTTGGCGAGGCAGAGCACAGCCTGGATCTTACTGGTGACCTTCAATTTGCTGAGCACCCTGCCGACATGAAAACCCACCGTGCGCTCGGACAGGCACAGAATGCGAGCGATCTCCGCGGCGGTCTTGCCCATGGCGCACCATCTGAGAATCTCCGTTTCGCGGGCCGTTAACTTGAATGGCGCCTCGTCGATGGGCTCGCCGGTGTATTGAAGCGCGACGACCGCATGCATCGCATGGCAGAGCCACAATACTTGACCGGCTTTTTCGTAAAGCTCTTCAGGGCTGACCTCACCCTTGTCACGCACCAGGGTCAGCATACTGAATACACCCTTGAAATCATGCACCGCCTGCGACCAGCCCATATGCACCCCACATGACTGAGCCAAGTCCCACAATTCAGGTGCGTTACCGAAGGCTTGCTTCTCCCAGAGGATGGGCAGTACAGAGTGCTTGCAGTGAACTACAGCCGGATCTTTGTCGAAGAAACCTGCTTGTTGATAGATTTTGTTCCATTCATTTGGGTAGTTGTTGCAGTTGAAAGGCTTTGCTTGGGTATTTTCGGATTGAGTACTCATTGTGAACGAGCAATATTTGAACCCCATTTCCTGAGTGCGGTTGATCACCATTTCATACACGGTGGTGATTTCGCTCTCGCCTTCCAGCTTGGGCAGCCGTGAATTGTGCCAATTGACCATCGGTAACTCTCCATGGGTTTCTTTGTGACTTGGGTACTTCCTGATCCCCAATCCAACACGAAAACAAGTGTAGGACACGTCGTACAAGCTAGTCTGAAAAAAAATTCATCAAGTGGTTGGTCTTCGGGTTTCAGATATGTACAAGCGTTATTGGTTTGTATGAAAAAACCGATGGGACATTTTTTTTGCACTGGTTTTAATGACTTGCAGGTGATATCAAAATGACGTCTTCGGACGGCGTAGTTTCATCTTGTGGCGCATTCCGGTTGGGTTAATAGCCAAATGATTAGTATGAGTGTGCGGCGCGTTGTTTGCTGCGGATTGCGGGTGAACCGCTGGCTCACTTGCGTCACTGACAGGCGGTGCGCGATGGGTAAATGCAATGCCAGTACAAATCAACGGTGTTTGCGTCATCTGCTTTGAGAGACACTAGCGGCCTGTGCAAAACGGAGCCTCCCATGACGGCCAGTGCTGAGAAATTTACCCGCCAGACCTTGCTCGACGTGCAATCGCTGACCCCCAGCCTCTTCACCCTGCGCACCACTCGCGACCCAGGCTTTCGCTTTACCGCCGGCCAGTTCGTGCGCCTGGGTGTGACCAAGGCCGATGGCAGCACCGTGTGGCGTGCCTATTCTGTGGTGTCATCGCCTTTTGATGAGCATCTCGACTTTTTTTCCATCGTTGTCCCTGGCGGGGAGTTCACCAGCGAACTCAGCCGGCTGCGGGTTGGCGATACCTTGTTGGTAGAGCGCCAAGCCACCGGCTTCCTGACCCTTAATCGCTTTGTCGACGGGCGCGACCTGTGGCTGCTGGGCACCGGCACAGGGGTTGCGCCGTTCCTGTCGATCTTGCAGGACTTTGAGGTCTGGGAAAAATTCGAACGCATCATTCTGGTGTACAGCGCGCGGGAAGCGAAAGAGCTGGCTTACCAGGCGCTGATCAAGGAACTGGGGGAGCGCGAGTACTTGGCCGAGTACGCGCATAAACTCACCTACATTCCCATCGTCACTCGCGAGCAACATCCGGGTGCGCTCAACGGGCGCATTACCACGCTGATCGAAAATGGCGAACTGGAGCGCGCGGCCGGCCTTGAGTTAACGCCGGAACACTCCCGCGTATTGATTTGCGGTAATCCGCAGATGGTCGATGACACCCGCCAGCTACTCAAGCAACGGGACATGCAACTGAGCCTGAGTCGACGCCCTGGTCAGGTTGCAGTAGAAAATTACTGGTAGAAAAAAGGCGCCTCACGAGGCGCCTTTTTGCAACCGCTGATTAAAGCGGTTTGTTGTTATTTTGAGCCTTGAGCAGATCGCGGATCTCGCCCAGCAGCACTTCTTCCTTGGTCGGCGTCGGTGGCAAGCTAGGGGCTACGGCCTCTTCTCGCTTCAAGCGGTTGATGGCCTTCACACCCATGAAGATCGCAAAAGCAACGATCACGAAGTCGATGATGCTCTGGATGAACTTGCCATAAGCCAGCACCACCGCCGGTACGTCACCCTGCGCGGCCTTGAGCGTTATCGCCAGGTCGGCAAAGTCCACACCCCCGATCAGCAGACCGATAGGCGGCATAATCACGTCGCCTACAAACGAGGAAACAATTTTGCCGAAGGCGGCGCCGATGATGATACCGACGGCCATGTCGACCACATTACCTTTGACCGCGAAGGCCTTGAACTCACTGATCACGCCCATAGGTTATTCCTTGTTACAGTTGAGAAGGGTGGAGGTCAGTGTAATTCAGTCGTACAAGGCTTGCTCGACACAACTGTTAACACTGTCGATTTTTATCGACACATTAAAACGCAAATAGTTTGCAAAGTGCCACCAGTCGCGCGCGAATTACCCGTGATTTCAGCCAGTTACCAGATTATTTTATTAATCGGGCCTGTGGCGTTTTTCTATTTATCTTCTGACTCGCAGGTCTCTAGCCTCTGACAAGCACAACAGAATGTGCGCTAAAAAAACCAGAGGAAACCTCGATGAACACTCCAATCCGCCGCAGGCCCGTGTCCGCGCGTCACGCGTTGGCACTGGTGACCGCCAGCCTGCTGTCCCTCTCCGTGCAAGCCGCCAACCTGACCCGCGATAACGGGGCCAACGTCGGTGATAACCAGAACTCGCAAACGGCCGGAGCGAACGGCCCGGTATTGTTGCAGGACGTTCAGCTGATCCAGAAGTTGCAGCGCTTTGACCGCGAACGCATCCCCGAGCGTGTGGTACATGCCCGCGGTACCGGCGCCCATGGCACCTTCACGGTGACCGACAACCTCAGCGACCTGACCAAGGCCAAGGTGTTCGCCGCCGGTGAAACCACGCCAGTGTTCGTACGCTTTTCGGCGGTCGTCCACGGTAACCATTCCCCTGAAACCCTGCGTGACCCAAGGGGTTTTGCCACCAAGTTCTACACCGCCGAAGGTAACTGGGACCTGGTTGGCAATAACTTCCCGACCTTCTTTATCCGCGATGCCATCAAGTTCCCGGATATGGTCCATGCCTTCAAACCCGACCCACGCACCAACCTGGATGACGACTCGCGCCGTTTCGACTTCTTCTCCCATGTTCCCGAAGCCACGCGTACGTTGACCGAGTTGTACTCGGACTCCGGTACCCCGGCCAGTTACCGCGAGATGGACGGTAATGGCGTACATGCCTACAAGTTGATCAACGCCAAGGGCGAAGTGCACTACGTCAAGTTTCACTGGAAGAGCCTGCAAGGCATCAAGAACCTGGATCCCAAGCAAGTCACCGAAGTACAGGGTCGTGACTACAGTCATATGACCAACGACTTGGTCACCCATATCAACAAGGGCGACTTCCCCAAGTGGGACTTGTATGTGCAAGTGCTCAAGCCCGAGGACTTGGCCAAGTTTGATTTCGACCCCCTGGATGCCACCAAGATCTGGCCGGATGTACCTGAGCGTAAAGTCGGGCAGATGGTGCTCAATCGCAACCCGGCCAATGTCTTCCAGGAAACCGAGCAAGTCGCGATGGCGCCTGCCAACCTGGTGCCGGGCATCGAGCCGTCGGAAGACCGCCTGCTGCAAGGCCGGGTGTTCTCCTATGCCGATACGCAAATGTACCGCTTGGGTGCGAACGCCCTGCAACTGCCGATCAACGCTCCACGGGTCACCGTCAACAACGGTAACCAGGACGGTGCGATGAACTTCGGCAAAACCACCACCGGCGTGAACTACCAGCCAAGCCGGCTGTTGCCACGCGAAGAGCCGCAAACCGCGCGCTACAGCCAGTCGCCGCTGTCGGGCAGCACCCAGCAGGCGAAGATCCAGTGCGAGCAGAACTTCAAACAGGCCGGTGACCTGTACCGCTCCTACACCAAGAAAGAGCGTCAGGACTTGATCGACAATTTCGGCGGCTCGCTGGCCACCACCGATGACGAGAGCAAGCACATCATCCTGTCGTTCCTTTACAAGGCTGATCCGGAATACGGCACCGGCGTGACCAAGGTGGCCAAAGGTGATCTGGCTCGCGTGAAGGCGCTGGCGGAAAAACTGACTGACTGATTCGTTGGTTGCGGTCGGCGCCTCTACGGGCGTCGACCTTTGGCAGGAGAAGCCCCTATGCGTATCTCTATCGGTTTACTGATGGCCATGCTGGCCTTTGTCGCCCATGCGGAGTCTCCCGACCCGGTGGCGCTCAAGGCCCAGTTGCAGGATTACTACTTCGACGCCGCTCGCCGTGGCGACCTCGACATGCTCAATACCTTTATCGACTCCGGCTACAGCCTCAACACCCAGGATGACAAAGGCTACACGGCACTGATTCTCGCCGCTTATCACGGCCAGGGCTCGTACGTGGAGCGTCTGCTCGACGCGGGTGCCAACGCCTGCGTACAGGACAAACGCGGCAATACGGCGCTGATGGGCGCGATCTTCAAGGGTGAGCTGAAAATCGCCCAGCGCCTGCTGGCCACCGACTGCAACCCGGACCAACGCAATGGCGCGGGACAGACCGCCGCCATGTACGCCGGGCTGTTCAAACGCGTCGAGTTGCTGGGTGAACTGCAAGCCAAAGGCGCAGACCTGAACGCCGAGGACCCCGTCGGCAACAGTGCATCACGTTTGGCCAGTGGCGAAATCCGGACCCCGGCGTCGCGCTGAGCTATCATCGCGGTTTTTCGGTTGGAGGTTCTCACATGGCAAAGGCCAAGCGCATGTACGGCTGCACGGAGTGCGGCGCGACCTTTCCCAAATGGGCGGGCCAGTGCTCCGAATGCGGTGCGTGGAACACCCTGACTGAAACGATGATTGAAAGCGGTGGTGCCGCAGCCCCTACCGGCCGCGCCGGCTGGACCGGGCAACAGGCACAGATCAAGACCCTGGCCGAGGTCAGCGTCGAAGAGATCCCGCGTTTCTCCACCGCGTCCGGCGAACTGGACCGCGTACTTGGCGGTGGCCTGGTCGATGGATCGGTGGTGCTGATCGGGGGGGACCCGGGCATCGGCAAGTCGACCATCCTCTTGCAAACCCTGTGCAGCATCGCCAGTCGTATGCCGGCGCTGTACGTCACCGGCGAAGAATCCCAACAGCAAGTGGCCATGCGCGCCCGCCGTTTGGGCCTGCCCCAGGACCAGCTGCGGGTCATGACCGAAACCTGCATCGAAAGCATCATCGCCACGGCGCGGATCGAAAAGCCCAAGGTCATGGTGATCGACTCGATCCAGACGATTTTCACCGAGCAACTGCAATCGGCACCGGGCGGCGTGTCCCAGGTGCGCGAAAGTGCGGCGCTGTTGGTGCGCTACGCCAAGCAGAGCGGCACGGCGATCTTCCTGGTCGGCCACGTGACCAAGGAAGGCGCGCTGGCCGGGCCACGGGTGTTGGAGCACATGGTGGATACCGTGCTGTATTTCGAAGGTGAGTCCGATGGCCGCCTGCGTTTGCTGCGGGCGGTAAAAAACCGCTTTGGCGCCGTGAACGAGTTGGGTGTGTTCGCCATGACTGACCGTGGGCTGAAAGAAGTCTCCAACCCCTCGGCGATTTTTCTCACTCGCGCCCAGGAAGAAGTCCCGGGCAGTGTGGTGATGGCGACGTGGGAGGGTACCCGGCCCATGCTGGTGGAAGTCCAGGCGCTGGTGGATGACAGCCATTTGGCCAACCCGCGGCGGGTCACGCTTGGCCTGGACCAGAACCGTCTGGCGATGTTGCTGGCGGTATTGCACCGTCACGGCGGCATTCCGACTCATGACCAGGATGTTTTCCTTAACGTAGTGGGCGGGGTCAAGGTGCTGGAGACCGCCTCCGACCTGGCGCTGATGGCGGCGGTGATGTCCAGCCTGCGCAATCGGCCGCTGCCCCATGATCTGCTGGTGTTTGGTGAGGTCGGCCTGTCGGGCGAAGTCCGCCCGGTGCCCAGTGGGCAGGAGCGGTTGAAGGAGGCGGCCAAGCATGGGTTCAAGCGGGCGATCGTGCCCAAAGGCAATGCGCCGAAGGAAATGCCGGCAGGTTTGCAGGTGATTGGGGTGACGCGCCTGGAGCAGGCGTTGGATGCACTGTTCGAATAATCACCAGCATTGCAAATCCAATGTGGGAGGGGGCTTGCTCCCGATTGCGGTGGATCAGTAACAGATAGGCTGACTGACCCACCGCAATCGGGAGCAAGTCGAATCGTCGCACCGCCCCTCCCACATTTGAGTTGTGTTGGCTTCTAGATTTCCAGCAATGCCGCCAGCTCTCTGTGTAGCTCTTCCTCATCCCCCAGGTTCAACTCAATCAGTCGCCGCAAATGGCTGATCGAATCCAGATCGATATGTTGGCACACGAAGCCCAACTGCCCCTGATCCTCGTGGCTCAGCTTCACTTGCATCTTTATATGCGCTTTCGGATCCAGGCGTATGTCTACGTCGAACGGCAGCGCCTTGTTCCCCTTCCAGTCTTCGGGGCGCTCGACCAGTAGACCCTTTAGCGAGAGATCC
This sequence comes from Pseudomonas sp. 910_23, assembly GCF_052850795.1. Lineage (NCBI taxonomy): Bacteria > Pseudomonadati > Pseudomonadota > Gammaproteobacteria > Pseudomonadales > Pseudomonadaceae > Pseudomonas > Pseudomonas sp. 910_23. Next base: position 230,384 of record NZ_VXCZ01000009.1, read on the forward strand.
ACCAGTTTCACCGGAAAATCCCATCCGTTTTGCCGAATTTCGGTTTTGGCATCAAAAGCAATCCGGCGAAAACGGCGGCGATCAGACGGTTGCTCAGTCATGGTGAAGTCCTCGGTGGATAGGGGGATTGTAGCCTTGCGCCATCATTTGGCATTTATTTCGTTTTTTTGCCGCATAGAAGGCTCTAGACCAACGTAGGGGGCTGGTCTTTGAGGCCAACAGCGCTAAACTCGGGCTGGCTGTCCTTTCTGTCCACCCTGGCTGGAATACAAAAATGAAAAATAATAATAGCCTGCTACGCCACCTACCCTGGCTGGTGCTGGCAATCGTAGGAGCGTGCGCCCTGGGCGTAGTGGCCTTGCGCCGCGGCGAGGCGATCAACGCCTTGTGGATTGTGGTCGCTGCTGTGGCCATCTATCTGGTTGCGTACCGTTACTACAGTCTGTTCATCGCCAATAACGTGATGCAACTCGACCCTCGGCGGGCCACCCCCGCAGTGGTCAATAACGACGGTCTGGACTACGTGCCGACCAACAAACATATCCTTTTCGGTCACCACTTTGCGGCGATTGCCGGTGCAGGCCCGTTGGTCGGTCCGGTGCTGGCGGCGCAGATGGGCTACCTGCCCGGCACCCTGTGGCTGATTGCCGGTGTGGTGCTGGCGGGTGCGGTGCAGGACTTCATGATCCTGTTCCTGTCCACTCGTCGCAACGGGCGTTCCCTGGGTGACATGGTTCGCGAAGAGATGGGCCGCATTCCCGGGACCATTGCGCTGTTCGGCTGCTTTTTGATCATGATCATCATCCTCGCGGTGCTGGCACTGATTGTGGTCAAGGCCCTGGCCGAGAGCCCGTGGGGCATCTTTACGGTGATGGCGACCATCCCGATTGCGATGTTCATGGGCATCTACATGCGCTACATCCGCCCGGGCCGCATTGGTGAAATTTCGATCATTGGCGTGCTGTTGCTGCTGGGTTCGATCTGGCTGGGCGGGCAGATTGCCGCTGACCCGGTCTGGGCCAAAGCCTTCACCTTCACCGGGATCCAGATCACCTGGATGCTGATCGGCTACGGCTTCGTTGCCGCTGTTCTGCCGGTATGGCTGATCCTGGCGCCGCGTGACTACCTGTCGACGTTCCTGAAAATCGGCACCATCATCGCTCTGGCGATCGGCATCCTGGTCACCATGCCTGACCTGAAAATGCCGGCACTGACCCAGTTCATCGACGGCACTGGCCCGGTGTGGAAGGGCGGCCTGTTCCCGTTCCTGTTCATTACCATTGCCTGTGGCGCGGTCTCGGGCTTCCATGCGCTGATCTCTTCGGGCACCACGCCCAAGTTGCTCGCCAGTGAAAGCCACGCCCGTTACATCGGATACGGCGGCATGTTGATGGAGTCGTTCGTGGCCATCATGGCGATGGTTGCCGCTTCGGTGATCGAGCCTGGCGTGTACTTCGCCATGAACAGCCCGGCGGCGATTGTCGGTACTGACGTGGTCACCGTGGCGCAAACCGTTAGCAGTTGGGGCTTTGCAATTACCCCTGAAGCGCTGTCGGCTGTTGCCCACGATATCGGTGAAACCACCATCCTGGCGCGTGCCGGCGGTGCGCCGACGCTGGCAGTCGGTATCGCACAGATCCTGCACAGTGTGCTGCCAGGTGAAAACACCATGGCGTTCTGGTACCACTTTGCGATCCTGTTCGAAGCGCTGTTCATCCTCACGGCGGTCGATGCCGGTACCCGTGCCGGTCGTTTCATGCTGCAGGACCTGCTGGGTTCGTTCGTGCCTGCGCTCAAACGCACCGAGTCCTGGACCGCCAACCTGATCGCGACGGCCGGTTGCGTGGCGATGTGGGGTTACCTGCTGTATCAGGGCGTGATCGACCCACTGGGAGGCATCAACACCTTGTGGCCGCTGTTCGGTATCTCCAACCAGATGCTGGCGGGTATCGCGCTGATGCTGGCGACCGTTGTGCTGATCAAGATGAAGCGCCAGCGCTACATCTGGGTGACCATGTTGCCGGCCGTCTGGCTGCTGATCTGCACCACCACCGCAGGCTTCATCAAGCTGTTCGACGCCAACCCGGCGATCGGCTTCCTGTCGCTGGCCAAGAAATACAGCGATGCCCTGGCCAACGGTCAGATCCTCGCCCCGGCCAAGAGCATCGACCAGATGCAGCATGTGATCTGGAACGCCTACACCAACGCAACGCTGACGGCCCTGTTCCTGTTCGTGGTATTCAGCATCCTGTTCTATGCGCTCAAAGTCGGCGTAGCCGCCTGGGGCAACAAAGAGCGTACGGATAAAGAAGCACCCTTCCAGGCTGTACCGGACGCATAAACGAGGATTGCAGACATGTTCAATGACATCAGTCGCCTCGGTAAATACCTCGGTCAGGCCGCGCGCCTGATGGTCGGCATGCCCGACTACGACACCTACGTCGAGCATATGCAAACCAAACACCCGGACAAGCCGGTGATGGACTACAAGGCGTTCTTCCGCGAACGCCAGGAGGTCCGTTACGGCGGCAAGGGTGGGCCCAAGTGCTGTTGAGTTAACGCTACTCCCCTGTGGGAGGGGGCTTGCT